>JAKFCI010000499.1:0-2966 GCA_036676725.1 Chitinophagaceae bacterium | reverse complement strand
TCATGCATGCGCAATGACGGTTGAAAAAGGCCTGCAAATAGAGGTTCCTCAAAGGGCGCAATACATACGTGTTTTAATGGATGAACTAACTCGGATTGCATCACACGAACTATGGTGGGGCGCATTGGCCATGGACCTGGGTGCATTTACGCCTTTTTTTTATGCGTTTAGGGAAAGGGAAACCATCAATGATATAATGGAGGAGACATGTGGCGCAAGGCTAACCATGAATTACATGGTGCCCGGAGGTGTGATGGCTGATATTCACCCAACATTTCAAAAAAAAGTGAAAGAGTTCATTCAATTATTTAAATCAAAAATTGATGAATACGACGAGCTGGTGACCAACAATGTTATTTTCCAAAGCAGGATGAAGGGAGTAGGTTATTTGTCAAAAGAAGATGCGATTTCTTATGGTTGTACGGGTCCTGTGGCAAGAGGCAGCGGTGTTAGTTGCGACATTAGAAAAATTTTTCCATACGAGGCATACAAGCTTGTGCAATTTGATGAGGTTTTAGAAAATGGTGGTGATTGCTTTTCCAGGTATTTGGTCAGGATCAGGGAAATGAAAGAATCGGTAAAAATTATTGAGCAATTGATTGATAATATTCCGGAAGGCGATTACCAGGCAAAAACCAAGGCGGTATTAAAATTACCGAAAGGAGAATTTTATACACGTGCCGAAACAGCGAGGGGAGAGTTTGGAGTATACATTGTTAGTGAAGGCGGAACAACGCCATATCGCATTAAGTTCAGGTCGCCGGGATTTTCTAATTTGTCCGCGTTGGATCATATGGCAAGAGGAAGTAAGATCGGCGATTTAATGGCTACCATGGGCACGCTGGACCTTGTGATACCGGATATTGACAGGTAAAAATTTAGAGATATAAAGAAAACTAATCAAATAGTCTAAGCTGAAATTATGTTTAGTTTACAAGGAATAACCAATGCAATACAGGACTGGCTGAATGCAACATTCAATCCAACGGTGGCGTTGCTTTTTCAATTTGCCATCGTGATATTGCTGGCTATAAGCTTGTTTGCTTTATTGGGTTTAACCCTTGTACTTATGGAAAGAAAAGTGGCAGCACGCATGCAATTACGATTAGGTCCAAATAGGGTAGGTCCCGGTGGTATGTTTCAAACAACGGCTGATACATTAAAGCTAATAATGAAAGAAGGGTTAACACCCGATGGTGCTGATAAATTTTTATTTAACCTGGCACCTTTTATTGTAATGATTGTTGCCATGCTGGTACTTGCGCCCATTGCTTTTGCAAAAGGTTTTCAAATTTGGGACATTAATATAGGCGTGCTTTATATAACTGCAATTTCCTCTATTTCCGTAATTGGAATTTTAATTGCAGGATGGACAAGCAATAATAAATATTCTTTATTGGGTGCTATGCGCAGCGGGGCACAAATAATAAGTTACGAACTATCAGCCGGCATTAGCATTATTACCATTGTTGTTTTGTGCGGCAGTTTGCAGGTAAGCGAAATCATCAATTCGCAGCAAAATGGCTGGTGGATATTTAAAGGGCACTTACCTGTGCTCATTGCTTTTTTTGTTTTTATAATTGCCGCAACGGCTGAAACTAACAGGGCACCATTTGACCTGGCAGAGGCCGAATCGGAATTAACAGCAGGATTTCACACCGAGTATTCGGGAATGAAGTTCGCGTTGTTTTTCCTGGCGGAATACATCAACATTTTTATTGCCTGCGCCATTGGTGCAACACTATTTTTTGGTGGCTGGATGCCGTTGCACATTGGCAACTGGCAAGCATTCAATCATGTAATGGATTACATTCCTTCATCGATATGGTTCTTTGGAAAAACATTTTTTTTAATCTTTTTGATCATGTGGTTTAGATGGACTTTCCCAAGATTAAGAGTTGACCAATTGTTGAACCTGGGTTGGAAGTATTTATTGCCGATAAGCTTGTTTAATTTATTACTGGTAACGGTGATCGCAATTATGGGCTGGCATTTTTAAGAAATTTTAATAAAGAAAAAGTAAATAAAAAAGTACGATTGCTGAATGGAGTGAAGAACGATGAAGGGTGTGACACAACAGGCTTTGAACAATGAGATCAAAGCTGGTAAAATATTTAAACACCAACAATGTTTATAAAAGACTACATCACGGACATTTTTAAAGCCATAAGATCTTTGCTCACCGGCATGAAGCAAACCGGTTATTATTTTGTGCACCCCAAAGAAATTATTACCGAGCAATACCCGGACAACCGGGATACTTTAGTAATGGCGGAAAGGTTTAGAGGTGAAGTGGTGATGCCACATGATGAAAACAACGAACATGCTTGTACAGGATGCACTGCCTGTGAATTAGCTTGCCCGAATGCAACCATTAAGATCATTACCAAATTTGACATAACACCCGAAGGCAAAAAGAAAAAAGCATTGGACACTTTTGTTTACCATTTGGAATTATGTACGATGTGTAATTTATGCGTAGAGGCTTGTCCTACCGATGCAATAAAAATGGCGCAAAATTTTGAACACAGCGTTTACGACAGAAGCAAGTTGATAAAAAAATTAAATAAACCAGGTTCTAAAATCAGGGAGGGCGTTGAATAATGAGTGCATCTGCAATTATATTTTATTTGATATCGGCTTTCACAATTGTTGGCGCATTGTTGGCGGTAACGACGGCCAAAATATTTCGTGCAGCCATATGGTTATTGTTTTCATTGGTAGGCATTGCAGGTTTATACTTCTGGATGAGGGTTGAATTTATTGCAGCAGTCCAAATTATTGTTTACGTTGGTGGTATTGCGGTACTAATTATTTTCTCGGTTTTTCTAACAAATGAGCCAGGAAAGGAAATGCCAAAACCAATAATGAAACGAAAAATATTTTCTGTTTTTGCTGCACTTTTTGGATTTGCTTTCAGTTTTAATTTAATCAATCAATATGCTTTTCCGGTATCAAGTAAAATG
>JAKFCI010000498.1:0-4036 GCA_036676725.1 Chitinophagaceae bacterium | reverse complement strand
GCCTGTGCTGTAACACTTTATGAGGCATACAGGCAGAAAAACCTGGCGGGCCATTATAATGAACCCAAATTGCCTGATAAAAAAATTAGCGCACTCTTGCATGATTGGGGTCTAAGCGAAGATCAATAAAGATTATTATTTATTTTAACTGCAAGCCCACTTTAGAAAAGTACTTTGCACTTCAAAGTTAAATAAAAGTACTTTGTATTTCAAAGTAAATTGCGAATTATTTATTCCAATGGTTCATTTCCGTATTTGAAAGGTTGAAACCATAAGTGCTTCCGCTGTACCCTTTCCAAAAAAATTATAAAGTATTGCTCGCGGAAAAGCAGGAAGGATTTAGCAGTGTTGCCTTAAACAATATTGACTGCGCTGTAATTAATAAAAGCCTTTGAGTTTGATGTTAACACATAGAAACATGCGAACGAATCATCCTGATGATGTCATCTCGTTTAAATAATAAGCATTTTTGCATTCATCTATTTATTGCGCAAGGCTTTCATCACCGCCCATTTGTTTTTTCAAATTATTGTATTCAGCTTCTTCGGAAAGAAACCGGTAGGAACGATAATCGAAAATATAATGAAAGATGACAGCTATCCCCCATCCTGCCATCGGCCAAATGGGCCAAATGTACCCGCCTCCTGTTACATACCAAATAAGCCATAACAGGCCAATGATGACGCAATAAACAATGAGGTGCGACTTGAATTCAACCCGCTTACGGGCCATTTCACGTAATTGAGCATCAGTAGGTTTTTGCATAAGTTTATTTAGGTTGTGTTATGAATAAAATAACACCCAAAGTTATTTTTGACGCTCTTGCCCATCAAGGGTTTTCATCAGTGCCGGTAATGATATCAGTCATTGATCGAAAGCAATTTGTAGACTCGGCCTTTTAAAAAACGGATCATTTCTTTGAGGATTTTGGAACAGGGTTACTCTTTCCAGTGTTTTCAGGATTTTTATACACTATTTTTTTACTTGGTCCACGAATTTCAGTTGGCACTGAATCAGGAACCGGCAAACTGATCCCGCCATAATGCATGGCATAAGCTTTTGTAAACTCTGCACCGAAATACAAAACGTTGGAGGAATAATAAATCCATATAAGCAAGATAATTAAGGAACCTGCGGCGCCATAGGTATTGCTGATATTGCTTTGTCCTACATAAAAACTCACCAATAGTTTACCAAGCAGGAAAAAGAAAGCGCTGCAGCAGGCACCTACCCACACATCTTTCCAACTTACTTTGGCAGTTGGCAAAACTTTGAAAATGATGGCGAATAAAATGGCGCTGGCAAAAAAGGTAAACAACAGGTTTAATACCTGCGCAAGCACTTCACTCATTCCCGGGAAAAAGCTTTTTATATATTCAATTAAAACCAATGCAATTCCATTAAAAATAAGCGACACCAGTAAAATAAAAAACCAGCTAACCACAATTGACAAGGATACAACCCGGTTTGAAAGTGATTTTAAAAAACCAGTCCTGCGTTTTCTTTTAACGCCCCAGATAATATTGATCGAATCTTTTATTTCGGAAAAAACTGAAGTGGTACCAAACAGCAAAGTGATAAAACCAATTATGGCTGTTGCATTTAAACGATCGTAAACAGCCGCATTTTTAATGATCTCCTGCATTTGCATTGCTGCTGCGGTGCCAATGATATTCTTCATTTGTTCCAATACTGATAGCTCAACAGCGTCACGTCCCCAAAACAAACTGGTTAAAAATATGATTACCACCAGCATTGGGCCAACAGAAAAAACGGTAAAGAAAGAAAGCGATCCACTCAGTTTTGAAACATTGTCATCAGAATAACCTTTCAATGCTTCTTTCAACAAACCCCAAATACTTTTTAAGGTTAGTTTTTTTTGCATAGGGAAGTAAAATTATTTTTCAAACCCACGCATATGAAGGTTTTTCATCAGTGTTAGTGATGATTGGTGTCAGTTACGGGGACCGATATTTTTAATGCGAAGTTTTAAAAACTATATTTCAATCGAAAAAAACCTGTATGTGAAACAGCGCCGAATGTATTAAGTTCTGTAAAGAATGACTGCCAGACAAGATCGGCATCCATGTCCTTGGTTAGATTGTATTTAAAATAAGGAAACAAAATAAGCATGTTCATTCCGGGTGAAAAAACCAGGCTCATAGTTCCATTAAAACGCGGGTTAAATTCCCTGGAAGTATTGAGCAGTATATTCCATTTGCCCGGCATCAGTTGCGTTGGAGCCGCCTGGAAGTTAACTTTAGTCCAATCCGTTACGGGACCATTCAAACCGTTTTGGTGATACAAAACAGCCGATGAAACATACCAGCCCGATTCGAAAATATAATCAGCTTCCATTGTAATATTTAATTGAGATGCAGTGTCTTTTTTACCGGCAAAATATTGTGCTTCTCCTTTAAAGCCAGCATCACCAATGCTCCCCGCCCATCCCAATCCGGCAGTAAAAAAATTTTGGTGCAAGCCCGCAATTGCTTGCAGGTCATATTTTTTGTAATTGGTAAAATATTTTATGGCAGTTATCGGTTCATGGTTTGTTCCGGCAAAAGCAAATTCAACGTGTGAACGATCATTCACCAGGTATTGCATTTTAACGGCATCAGACCCCGGTCTTTCCTCGTAGTCAAAGTCTAAAAAATTATAAGTATTAAAAAGATCGTTCGGGTTCCATGTGTTGGTAATGCCCCAATTGATCCGTTGCCTGCCTGCCCTTAAATTCCATTTAGTTTTACGGTATTCCAACCAAAGTCTTTCAATGTTTGTATGCAACAAGTTCGATTGATTGTCAAACCATAAAACAGAAAGATCAACCGCTTCATTTTGATTACGGAGGTGGTCTTTAAAACCTGAGATCATTTTTACATCATCACCCCAATAAAACCTGTTGCGGATTTCGAGCCTGCCATTGATTTTATTAGCTGGTTTCCATTTAAGATTGAGCCGGTTGTGTACAAGGTTAGTTGCATAAGCATGTTTGAAGTTTTTATCGAAACGTACCCATTGCAGGTCTTTAATATAACCGGATAAAGACAATTTTGGATTGGTTGGCAAACTATCCTGTGCATAAGCGATGCGACTGATCATGATAACCCATATCAGGATTAGGTATTTCATGCGGGTACATGTGCTTGTGCTAGGGTAGAAACAGCTGCAGTATCAGAGGCTATACGTCCATCCACCAAAGTAATTACCCGCCTTGCTCTTTCAATAACGCGTTGGTCGTGGGTGGAAAAAAGAAAGGTCATGTTTTCTTCTTTATTCAATTTTGCCATCAGGTCGAGCAGGTTCGATGCTGAAACAGAATCAAGATTTGCGGTGGGTTCATCGGCTAATATAAAATGGGGTTTAGATGCCAAGGCCCTTGCTACGGCTACCCTTTGTTGTTGCCCACCTGAAAGTTGGGCGGGCCTTACATTCATTTTATCTACCAACCCAATTTCTTTAAATAATTGCATCAGCCTTTCTTCTCTATCCTTTGTTTTTACGCCTTGCAAAAGCATAATGAACTCGGCATTTTCTTTAGCAGTTAAAACAGGTATCAGGTTGAAAGATTGAAAAACAAACCCAATGTTATGTAGCCGAAAATCAATCAATTCGCCAGCAGAAAGTCTGGTTATGTCTGTACCGTTGATAAAAATATTTCCTTTATCAGGTTTATCTAACCCGCCAATAAGATTCAGTAAAGTTGTTTTACCAGAACCCGATGGACCAACCAATGCTGTAAATTCTCCTTCAAGCAAATGAAGATGCACATCGTTCACTGCGTGTACAGGAATACCTTTAGGGTTATACACCTTACTAATATTGTGGGCATCAATAACGGTCTTGTTCATACGTTTTTTTTATCGGCTAAGCGCTTCAACAGGTTGTAATCGCAATGCTTTTATTGCAGGCATCAAACAGGAAATAACAGCTGTACCAATAACCATCAGCATCACTACGCCCAATTTATCCCATGGAAAAGATGGGTAGACCATTGTTTCAAATCCAAAACTTGCCATCATTTCCTCGCCCCAGC
>JAKFCI010000497.1:0-6119 GCA_036676725.1 Chitinophagaceae bacterium | reverse complement strand
AGAAGGAGTGGAGGAGTTGAAGAAGTATTTGTTTTCTTAATTTTTTTTCTCCTTCAGCATTATAATGCTTTATAAAACAGAAGTGTCCTTTTCTTCAAAGGAGATTCCATTTTTAGCCAATTCACCTAATACGGGGCTATAAATTTCTTTGTGAATTGGAATATGCAAACCCTTCATGCTAATGGTTTCGTTAAGTATCAATTTTGCGGCTATGCCTAATGGTAAGCCTACCGTTTTTGCCATTGCCGTATGCTGGTCGTTTTCACCATTAATGAGGAGACTGCTTATTCTTTTATGTGTTTTTCCATCCAGTTCATATTCTATTTCATGCACCATTACCACCATGTCCTTATCGCCAGGCAATAAGGCAAGTTTCTTTTCTAAAGCCAGTTGCAATACATCGGCAGCGCTGCAAAGCCCTTTATTAATTTCAGTTTGCTGATCATCCATTCCTAAAAAGAAAAGCTGCTTTAGGGTAAGTTTGGCTTCGTGCATTTTTTCAGCCACGGTGGCAGCGGCATTATTCTTTAGATCATCCATATCAAATTCTTCAAGGCTGCCTTTTTCATTTACCAGCATAAATTCTTCGATCTTTTCGCTACCTGTCTGGTCTGCTTTGCCTTCCATGCCCACTAAATTTACCAGGTCTTCTAATATTTTCTTGCTTGATTGAAACTGTTCCTGCATCTTTTGCTGTAACCAATCCTGGAAACCATGCTTCTGCATATGCGCCTGGAAAAAATCTGCTAATTTTTTTCCATTGGTATCGTAAACTTTTTCTTCATCCGTTAGCTTTAATTCTATGATGTTCTTCCATCCATAAATAAAATCGGGGTGACGCAACGTGGTACGGATAAAAGTCGGGCAATCTTCCAAACCATAAACAGATGTATAGCCCAGTGAATCCCTGTTCGGATACCAGCACAAAGGTTC
The DNA here is from genome assembly GCA_036676725.1 of Chitinophagaceae bacterium. GTDB lineage: Bacteria > Bacteroidota > Bacteroidia > Chitinophagales > Chitinophagaceae > Flavisolibacter. Next base: position 5,186 of record JAKFCI010000497.1, on the reverse strand, counting down.
GCCGCCAGGAATGGTAACAAATCTTTTTTCGGAAAATAATTGTTCGTAAGGCATATTAATTATTTCGCCGGCCTGCTTAAAAGTTGCGCCTGCTTTTCCTGCCATTACAACGTTCCTTGGGTTCCAGCTTATTTTGTAATGCCAGGGGTTGTCATCGCTTTCCGGTGCCACCAATCCGCCGCAGTGCGAAAGGAAAGAAATTATTTTACCACCTTCTGCCTGTATTTCATCAACCATTTTTTTTGCACTCATATGGTCAATGCCCGGGTCCAGGCCCATTTCGCATAAAAACAACAATCCATTTTTTTCAATGTCCTGTTGCAGGCTTTTCATTTGTTCGTCAACGTAAGAGGCAGTAAGCAAATTTTTTCTATAGGTAATACAATCTTTAGCAACTAAAAAATGCAGCGTTGGTGGCAGCAGGGAAATAACAATGTCAGCACCTTCAATTAAGCTGTTTCTTTCTTTCGCATTATTGATGTCAAATGAAACAGCCTTGCCTCCAATGGCATTACCAATCTTGCTTTTTGCCAGTTCCAGGTCTGCATCTACAACTGTAAGGATCCAGTTTTCTGCTAAAGAATGACGCAACAAATAATCAATTAAAACCGTGGCAGATTTACCTGCGCCAAACAATAGAATTTTCTTCATAGTTATAAAACGGCGATGAAAGTAAAATTTTCAACGCATTCGTGAGAAAAAATCTGGTTACATCAATTAAAATCAAAATATAAAAACAAGCATTTCCACCATCTATGCACAATCAATAAATATTAACAACAAAGGCATGTTGATGCACTATATTTTATCCTGTTTTTAGGGTAAAAAAAGGTAGATTTGCCAACCTTAAATTTCTATATTACAAGCTGATACTTAATGGAAGAAAATACTTTACCGCCGGAAACAAACGATTACAATAGAATTATCCCCGTTAACATAGAAGAGCAAATGAAAACCGCTTACATTGACTACTCAATGTCGGTGATTGTTGGCCGTGCTTTGCCCGACGTACGGGATGGTTTAAAACCCGTGCACCGCCGCATTTTACATGCTATGAACGAACTGGGCATGGGTCCAACCCGTCCCTATAAAAAGTCTGCCCGTTTGGTGGGAGACGTATTGGGTAAATACCATCCACACGGTGATTCATCGGTTTATGGTGCTGTTGTACGTATGGCCCAGGACTGGAGCATGCGTTATACCATGATCGATGGCCAGGGTAACTTTGGTAGCCAGGATGGTGATGGCCCGGCAGCTATGCGTTATACAGAGGTACGTATGCACCGCATTGCAGAAAACATGCTGGCGGACATTGACAAAGACACGGTTGATTTTCAATTGAACTTTGATGATTCGTTGGAAGAACCAACAGTGTTGCCTACCCGCATTCCTAATTTATTAGTGAATGGATCCAGCGGTATTGCCGTTGGTATGGCAACCAACATGATGCCGCACAATTTAAGCGAGGTGATTGATGGTTGTATTGCTTACATCGCAAATAAGGAAATTACCATCGACGAATTGATGCAGTATGTGAAAGCACCCGACTTTCCAACCGGTGGATTGATCTACGGTATGGAAGGAGTGAAGGCTGGTTTTCATTTTGGACATGGAAGGGTAGTGTTAAGAGGCCGTTTGCATTTAGATGCGAAGGCAAGTGGAAGAGAACAAATTATTATTACAGAAGTTCCTTACCAGGTAAACCGCGATAGCTTATGCGATCGTATCGGTCAGCTGGTAAATGATAAAACCATTGAAGGTGTTGCGCATGTAAATAACGAGTCCAACCAAAAAGAAGGTACCCGTATTGTTATTGACCTGAAACGCGATGGTGTTGCAAACCTGATCATCAACCAGCTTTATAAATTCACCGAGCTACAAACCAGTTACGGTATCAATAACGTGGCCCTTGTAAAAGGTCGTCCACGCATTTTGAATTTAAAAGACATGATCACTGAATTCATTGAATTCAGGCATGAAGTGGTGGTACGCCGTACACAATTTGAATTAAGAGAAGCAGAAAAGAAAGCGCATATACTTCAAGGTTACTTAATTGCGCTTGATCATTTAGATGAAGTAATTGCATTGATCCGTGCTTCGGCCACACCTGATGTTGCTAAAGATAATTTGGTAAATGCAGGATGGGGGTTAGACGAAATACAGGCAAAAGCCATACTGGAACTGCGTTTGCAGCGTCTTACCGGCATGGAAAGAGATAAAATTAAAAATGAGTATGATGAACTGATGAAGTTGATCACTTACTTAAAAGAACTTTTATCGAATGAAGGCATGCGCTACGAAGTGATCAAAAATGAACTGGCAGAAGTGAAGGAAAAATTTGGTGATGCACGCAAAACCGAGATCACTTTCCTGGACAATGAAATGAGCATTAAGGATTTGATCAAGGAAGAAGATGTGGTGATCACCATTTCTCATTTAGGATATATTAAAAGAACATCGGCTACCGAGTTCCGCCAGCAGCGCAGGGGCGGCAGGGGCGCAATGGGTGGTAAAACAAGGGAAGAAGATTTTATTGAACATTTGTTCGTTGCTTCTACCCACCACACCATGTTATTCTTTACAGAAAAAGGCCGTTGTTACTGGATGAATGTTTACCAGATACCGGAAGGAGAGAAGAACAGCAAGGGCAGGGCCATTCAAAATTTATTACAAATTGCACCGGACGATAAGATCCGTGCGGTTATTGATATTAAAGACCTGCAGGATACTGAATTTGTAAATTCCCACTACATTATTCTTTGCACAAAGAGCGGAACAATTAAGAAAACTTCGTTGGCTGATTTCAGTCGTCCTCGCCAAACAGGTGTTAACGCCATTAATATTGTGGAAGGCGATCAGTTGCTGGAAGCCAAATTAACAGATGGCGGTTGCGAAGTGATGCTGGCTCTTAAAACCGGTCGTGCTATACGTTTCCCGGAAACAAAAGTACGTTCTACAGGCCGCGGTGCTATTGGTGTTGGCGGTATAGAAGTTGACGAAGAAAAAGATGAAGTTGTTGGTATGATTTGTGTAAATCCTACGACACCGGAAAGAACGGTACTCGTGGTAAGCGAAAAAGGTTACGGTAAACGTACACCGGTTGACGAATACCGCATTACCAACAGGGGCGGTAAAGGTGTAAAAACCATTAACGTTACCGAGAAAACCGGGAAACTGGTCGGTATCATGGATGTGAAAGAATCGGAAGATTTGATCATTACTTGTAAAAGTGGTGTAACCATCCGGATGAAAGTTGCCAACATCAGCGAATTAGGAAGGGCCACACAAGGTGTGAAGCTGATAAAAATTGATGAAGGAGATGAGATTGCAGCGATTACAAGAATTGATGTGCAGGACGAAGCGGAAATAATCCCGGAAGAAGTAATTGCAGATGTGATCACTGAATCGGATACAACAAATAGTATAACAACAGATACAACTATTCCGCCTGAAGCTGCATCTGAAGAAGACAGTAACGCTTAATCATAAAACAAAAACAAAGAAACGATGCGAAAAATTATCTTATCCGCATTTTTAATGGCAGCCGGCACCGCAATGTTTGCACAAAAGCTGGATGACGTTCAAGAAAAGATTCAAAAAGGTAAGTATGCCGAAGCCAGGGAAAAAATTGACCAGGTTTTAGCAGATCCTAAAAATCAAAACTCGGCGAACGCCTGGTATTATAAAGGAATTATCTATACCGAACTTGGAAAAGATTCTTCCAAAACAGACCTTGATTATAAAATGGAAGGCTTTAAAGCCATAAAAAAATACCAGGAGTTAGATGCAAAGAACATTATGATGGCATTGAACCAAAATGCGCCTTTGTTCCAGATCTACGAAGGGTATTATAACCATGGTGTAAAAGAGTTCAACGAAAAAAATTACGAAAGAGCATTCTCCGATTTTCAAAATGCATTGCAGGTAAAAGATTACGTTTACTCAAAAGGATACGAGATCAATGGATTTAAATTCCCGGCGCTTGATACCAATTTGGTAAACCTGACAGGTTCCGCAGGAATGATGGCTAAGAAAGATGACCTGGCTATTCCTTATTTTACAAAGATTGCAGATGCAAAAATTAAAGGCGACGACTACAAGGATATTTATCCAATTATAGTTGATTACTATGCTAAGAAAAAAGATTCTGTAAACAGGGATAAATACCTGGCAATAGGAATGGAGTTGCACCCAACAAATCCTTATTGGGCGCAGGCTAAGCTTAGTGAAGCCGGCGAGGACAAAGGAAAGAGACTGGCTCAATTCCAGGAGTTATTGAAAAACGATCCAAAGAACCATGACCTGCTTGTAGATTATGCCGTTGAATTGTTTAACTATACTTATGGTAAAGACAAACCTGCAGACTACGACCAGCGCCAGCAGGAATTAACCGTTGCTTTACAAAATGCAATCAATTCAAATCCTAATTCTACTTATGCAAATTATATTATGACGCAGCATTTATCTAACCAGATATATGACAAGCAACAGGAGTATAATGCATTAAAAGGAACCAAGCCTGAAGACATTAAGAAGAAGCAGGCTATGAATAAAGAAATTGAGAAAAAGTCTGAGGAGATGTTTGTTTTCTCTAACAATACATACCAGTTGTACGACAAGATGACTGACCTGAAAGTTTCTGACAAGGCCAACTTCAGGAATATAATCAACCAAATGATTGATTATTACCAAATGAAGAAGCAGCCTGAAAAAGTAAAAGTTTACCAGGCTCGTTTAAAGACGATCCAATAAAATTCAAAAGCCGGTTTCGACCGGCTTTTTTTATACCCGTATCCTTGATTGCTTAAAATTTATGCCTGCAGGAAACCAATTAATTATTGGACATTATTTTAACAGGCAGGGATTTAAGCAAAAACTGCGGTGCATCTTTATGATGCTTTATAATACATTCATTAGACTCCATCATGGCCAGTATGGCGCCTTGAAGATATCCTTTCAGTTGCAGGTGGTGCGGTAAGATCAGCCTTTGTTCAATAATGCGATCTTGTATTTTCATTATTAAAAACATAAGGAAACAGGCACAAAACCTTAGCCATCTTTTGCTTTTTAAAACCGGATTTTCTCACATGAAAAATTAAATTAAACGATTGGGTAACTAAAAAGGGGTATGGGGATAAACATGGGGAAGAGCTATTGGCAACGAAATGAGGCTTTCTGCTGTTTAT
>JAKFCI010000496.1:0-1543 GCA_036676725.1 Chitinophagaceae bacterium | reverse complement strand
ATTGGAGTTGAAGTAACTGTGTCTGACGTCTCGAAGAGCGTCTGACACATAAATAAATAAATAAGCGATTGCAAATAGTAATCGCTTATTTATATGGATATAAATTGAGTATTCACTATAGCATACTATTCCACAAAACCTTTGCTCCATACTTCCCCCATTCGCTCATTGCTTTGCTCAGATCTTTTTCATAAGCAGCCCATGTAACTGCTTTACCTTTTTGCTTAGGAGTGAGTGCCGTTGCAGCAGGCTCTTTTAATTCCACTTTTGTAGCGAACCATGTCATTTGTAAACGGGGTACTGCAAGACCAAGTATCATGCCCGGCAAACCGGCAAAACTTTCAGGTCCACTGCTTACTGTAATTTCTTCGGTATAAAACGCAACGATGTAAACAGAATCAGAAATAATAGTTACTGCTTTACGACATTCAAAACCGGCAATGGTTCTTGTTTCATTGGTCATGCGCCACTTATAGTTGCGTAAACTGTCTTTAATTAAATAGGTTTGTTCAAAAATATCACGCTGTAAAGAAATCTGTCCGGTTTTGACGTCTTTTACCGTAACATCAGTTTCGCTCGGTTTTCTTCCCCATGCATATTTTCCTGATGGGTCTTCTTTACTTAATTTATAAACAGTTTTTTCTTCGTTAAAATCCATCACATAAGTTTCGGTTACCATTTTCGGGAATGTTTTTTTCATTTCCACGATCCAGGGACTTTCTTCATCCTCCTTGTCGAAATAGGAGAATTGATTACTGCGTTTTTCAAATTCAATCCGTCCGCTGCTGATGAATTTTACCTGCGCATGTGTAAGTGAAACACAGGCAAGAAGTACAACAGAAAATAAAAGACGTGTCATATAATGTGATTGTGTAAGGTTTAAAATTCAGAAGGTTTGCCGTTCTTAGTAAAATTCCAAGTAAATGTCAGCAACCAGAAACGACGGATATTCTGGAAGGTGTTTTCAGAAATAAAGTTACTGGTTATATTACGCCTGATGCCAAGGTTTTGATTCAGCAGATCGTTTACTGAAAGTTTTACTTCAAATGCATCTGTTTTACTAAACGTACGACGGATGGAACTGTTTAAAAGAAATACATTTCGTTGGTTGGCAAAAGTTGATGTTTTTTGATAAACGTTCAATTCACCATTCAGGTTAAAGTATAGTTTTTGCTTTTTAAATTTCGTTTCAATGTAAGGGTAGGCGTTTACACTCCAGTATTTTGTAACAACGCCTTTGTTAATGGAGGAACGGGAATTATTATACCTCGGTTCAACATTCACATTAAAACTAAGCCACTTGTCGCTCCATTTACCCAGCCCAAAACCTGCCCCGATGCTGTAATTATCATTCACATTGCGGATATTGTTTACTTCATTTATAAACCTGCTCACATTGCCACTGGCATTAAAATGCAGGTTTACACCTTTAAATACTTCAAACCCATACATCGTCCAAACGTTACCGTTGTAATTGCCATTTGTGTTGATGGTTTTATTAGTTCGTTTACCTGTAAGAATGTTAAGCGTATTTGAATTGGTA
>JAKFCI010000495.1:0-3984 GCA_036676725.1 Chitinophagaceae bacterium | reverse complement strand
CTACCAAACCGGTAATTCTTACGCACAGTTCTGTGTATGCATTAGCTCCTCATTTTCGTAATGTAAATGATGACCAGATAAAAGCCATTGCAAAAAACGGGGGTGTTATTTGTATAAATTTTTATTCTGCTTTCTTAAGCGAAGCATTTAATACTGAATATGAAAAATTAATGGGGCCGGAAGGTAAAACCATAAAAGATTCTATCCACGCATTGTATACAGATAGAAAAGATAAAGTGCGTTATTGGGAGGAATATGTTGCAGGTATGCTTGAACGTTATCGCCCATCTTACACAAGCATAGTTGACCATATTGATTACATCGTGAAACTGGTAGGGGTAGATTATGTTGGTATTGGTGCCGACCTGGATGGGGTGGATAGTTTACCAGTTGGTTTTGACGATGCAACGGACTATCCAATAATTACGCAGGAATTAGTTAAACGGGGGTACTCTACATCCGACATTAAAAAAATACTGGGTAAAAATGTTTTGCGAGTATTGAAAGCGAATAGAAAATAAAAAAGGCTTCCATCGGGAAGCCTTATAATTGAAGTTATTTTTTGTAATTAGTGTTTGCGACCATTTTTATTCTTTTTCTGGTTGCCCTTTCCTTTTTCCCAACCCAGGTGCTTACCATTGTTTCCCTTTATTTTTTTGTTTTTACCATACCGGTCATCGCGATCTCTATCACGGTCACGGTCCCGATCATAATCACGATCACGTGAATTTATTTTACGAAGACGATCTCTTCTTTCCTGTTCCATTCTTTTGATGATCCTTTCTTTTTCCGCCCTGGTCAGGTCAGGGTTGTTACGCACCTGGCGAATTTTTCTATCGTATTCCCTGTTGATTTCTGAAGAAGAACGACTTTCATAAATACCCCGGTCATCAGAACGACGGCCAAGAACCACATCACGACTGCGATCTGTTTCTGTTCGCTGGTCTTTACCCAGGATAATATCTCTTGATCTTTCAATCTTCTCTTCGTTCGATTGGGCATAACTGGTAGCAGTAAGCGCAAATAAGGCAAGTAAGGAGAATAGCTGTTTCATTTTTACAATTTTAGTTTTAAGGTTCCGGGGATGTTTACCGGGATTCCGAATTAATTAGATACTGTCATTGTTACTTCGTTTAACGAGAATTAAAAATGATCTGTTAATAAGGTGTAATAATAATGCCAGAAAGAAGTTTGGCTGTTAACTAAAATGAAAAACCCCGGTAAAGTACCGGGGTTTTAACGTTCTGTTTTTATCGAAGGAAAAGCATTTCCCTGTATTTAGGCAAATACCACTCCCGGTCATCTACTAATAATTCAAGCTTGTCTGCATGATATCGTACCTTATCAAAAAATTCATCTTTTACTTCTTTACCGTATGAAATAGCTTTTTCGCGGGTATTTTCAATCACATTGCATTTTTTACGTGCTTCTATCATCTGCTCCACCAGGTCGCTCAGGCTGTTGATATGCTTTGAAATTTTTTGAAGGATCTGTTGCTGATTTGCATAAGCACTTTCTTCAATGCCCAGGTTTTTCAAACTAATGATATTCTTTGCCAGTAAATTCTGGTAACGAATGGACGGAGGCAAAATCTGGCTGGTTGCTATTTCACCCATTAACCGACTTTCGATCTGTACTTTCTTGATATATTTTTCCAATTCAATTTCATGTCTTGCTTCCAGTTCCTCGTGTGTGTACACATTATTCTCACCAAAAAGTTTTTTCGCTTTTTCAGTAACCATCGCATCTAAAGCAGTAGGAGTGGTTTTAATATTTTCCAATCCGCGTTTTTCTGCTTCCTGTGCCCATTCTTCACTGTAACCATCACCTTCAAAAAGAATTCTTTCACTGGCAACAATGTATTCACGGATCACATGTAAAATGGCGATCTCTTTTTTCTCACCTTTTTCAACATGGGCATCCACTTCATTTTTAAACTTTCTTAATGTGTCAGCCATGATCGTATTCATGGTGGTCATTGCATTAGCGCAGTTGGCAGAAGAACCCACAGCCCGGAACTCAAACTTATTACCTGTGAATGCAAAAGGACTTGTACGGTTGCGATCCGTATTATCCATTAATAATTCAGGAATGCTTTTATGAATATCGATCTTTAAAAGGCTTTCATCCTGTTCGTCAAAATTATCACCCACTCTTTCTTTAACATCCTGTAAAACTTTATTTAAATAACGACCAATGAATACAGAAATGATAGCAGGTGGTGCTTCATTTGCGCCCAGCCTGTGATCATTTTGGGCTGATGCAATGGATGCCCTCATGATGTCGGAATAATCATTTACCGCTTTGATGGCGTTAACAAAAAATGTAAGGAACATCAGGTTGGTCTTAGGCGTTCTGCCTGGAGCCAAAAGGTTTACACCCGTGTCGGTCTGCATGCTCCAGTTATTGTGTTTACCACTTCCATTAACCTGGGCAAATGGTTTTTCATGCAATAACACCTTTAATTTATGACGGCTGGCTACCCGGCTCATAACGTCCATCAATAAGGTATTATGATCAACAGCCAAATTACATTCTTCAAAAATAGGCGCACATTCAAACTGCGATGGTGCTACCTCGTTATGCCTTGTTCTTAGTGGGATGCCTAATTTATAAGATTCTTCCTCGTAGTCACGCATAAAAGCATAGACTCTTTCCGGAATGGCACCAAAATAATGATCTTCTAATTGCTGGCCTTTGGCAGAACTATGACCATATAATGTGCGACCGCAAAGGATCAGGTCGGGACGGGCATTGTGCAATGCTTCATCAATGACAAAGTATTCCTGCTCCCATCCAAGAGTGGCTGTTACTTTAGAAACATTCTTATCAAAATAATTACAAACATCAACCGCCGCTTTATCCAGGCTTTCCAATGCTTTTAATAAAGGGGCTTTGTAATCCAATGAATGACCGGTATATGAAACAAATATGGTAGGTATACAGAGCGTCTTACCACCAGACATTTCTATTATAAAAGGGGGTGATGAGGGATCCCATGCAGTATAACCTCTTGCCTCAAAGGTTGCTCTTAAGCCACCGCTGGGGAAAGAGGAAGCATCAGGCTCTTGTTGGATCAATGCATCGGCATCAAATGTCTCAATGGCTGAACCATCACTTTTTAACGTAAAAAATGAATCATGTTTTTCAGCTGTTGTACCGGTAAGGGGTTGAAACCAGTGTGTAAAGTGCGTAACGTTTTTGGACTCGGCCCAACTGCGGATACCCATGGCAATCTGGCTACCCATGGTGCGGTCAATTTTCTGACCGGCTTTTATCGAATTCATGAGGCTTTTAAAAGCTTCACTGCTTAAAAAATCCCTGGCAACCTGGTGTGTAAATACATTTTCACCAAAAATAGCCGTGATTTTTTTAGAACCTGCAACGTTGACTTCTTGTCCATTGTTGAGATTGTTTATTGCATCAAACCTTAAAGACATAATTTTTATTTATTTGTCACAAAAAAAGTCTATTCCGGAATAAAAAACAATATTTTTTTTGAATACCTGCTAATAATTGATCAAAATGTGGAAAATTGTTACAAAATTTTACAGCTCATCTATAAAAAATAAGATGATTTACTTTAAAAATTAAATATTATTATTTTTTTTCACTTATAGTGAGACGTGAAAGAAGTTTTGTCCAATTTATCTGGCAGATCATTGGAATGATCAAAAAAGGGAAAGCCAGGCTCCTGTACCTTACAATTGCGCCTATAAAATTTACGGTATAACCGATTGTGAATAAAAGAGAGAAAGCAAAAAAGACACAGAAATAAATAAAGTTTTTAGAATTGGCGCCGCCTGTATTAGTCAAAAGAAAGATTACAAATAATAAAAGCAGCATGAAGATCTCAACTGCTGCAGCTAGGGATAGAATATGCCGTACATCCGAAGGGTAAGGGCGTAAGCTGGAAAGGCTGATAGCTTGAGGCGCATTTATTATAAAACTTTCCAAAGTTGGTTCCAAAACCCTTACATCTAC
>JAKFCI010000494.1:0-5103 GCA_036676725.1 Chitinophagaceae bacterium | reverse complement strand
AACATCAAAATCAATTTTTTCATCTTTTTTCAAATCAAAATTGTATTGCTGGTTCTTTATGTCTACCCGAATGTTTTCAACAAAAGCAACTTTTTCCAATGCATTTTTTACTGCTTTTGAACACATAGAGCAAGTTAACCCGCTTGCTTGTAAAGAAGCCTTTGAAAACTGGGCAGAAGACTGAAGTCCTGTAAATATTAATAGGATTAATGATAGTATGATTTTCAAAATAATATAATTTAAAGGTTAACTTTTTTTGCAACAATCTTTATCTGCACAACCGCTGTCTTTGCAGCAACTCATGTCAGGAGTACACTTACCATCTTTCATGCATTTGCCTTCTGTGCACTTTTCTCCATCACAGCATTTGCTGGCAGCATCATCGCTACGCTCATATTTGCAGCATTCGTGTAACCCATTGTATGCTTCTTCTGTTGCTTTATATTTAGGTGTATCGTAACCTACTTTGGCAATTGCTTGCTGTATTTTATCATTGCTAGAATTATTACCATTGTATTTTACAGTCAATTCCTTCGAAGCAACATCCCACACAGCATAAGTAGCACCAGCATTTTTTGCTGAAGTTTCAATTTTTGTTTTACACATGCCGCATTCGCCGGCCACCTTAATTGTTTCTTTTGTTTTTTGGGCAAAACTTGCTTGAGCAAATAATATAAATACGAAGGAGATTATTGATAATTGAAACGTTCTCATTTCTAAAATGTTTAAGTATTAAATAATAAAGAATCTGCACCTGCATAGAAGTGCACGAAAAATATCATAAATACTTTCTAAATTCTAAAAACGCAATTAAGCAGGTAGGCATCCTGTTTATTAAGGAGCGGAGGGCCATGAGAAAAATGCACAGCCTCTGATTGCACATTTTGAAAAGGCAGTAAGAGAAAAGAAGTAGTATTAGCAACTAAAACCGGCAAGCTAAAATTATAAGCAATTGCCTGTGCTTTGTAAACATCCTGTTGCAGCTTAATAACTTTTACTTCGTCGCGGCAACATGCGTTGGCTTTAGTTTCCATTCCGCACTCGCCACACTTTTCATTTTCGGTTGCACCCAATTCCCAAGAGTGAAGCTTATCCATACAATAATGCATGTTCACTGTAAAACCAGTGCTCACTACAAAGTAGATCATTAATAATATGGAAGCAAATGCTTGTTTCATGAAGCCTTACAAAGATAGACCTCGTTTAACAAAAACAAAATATGATCGCAGTGATTTGCAATTAATCAACATCAATTAACAAAACTCCAATATATTCCAAAACGCATTACCATTCCGGGGTAAGGGTAATCGGGAGCAGCAAAATTGTGGGCTTTAAATTGTAAAGAACCGCCATTTGAACGCAGGGTATTAAGATTTTCTGCCCTTATGTATGCCTTAAAACTTCGTATGCGAAAATGCAATAAGGCGGAAATATCTGGCCTGTTATTGATTCTTGCGCTATCCTGGAAACTGAACTGGGAAAGAAACGGTGAATAACCATCTGCTTTATAGGCTGTGTGGTAACGCAATTCGGTACCGAAAGCCAGGTTAAGGTTTTTAAATCCAAGGTTACCTTCATAAAGGAAACGATTGCGTGTAAAAAGCAAAGGAAGGTTTAAAGCAACATTACCTGTTTTTTGTTGTAAGTAAACGTCTGAATATAAATTCCAATGCTTACCGATTGTGAATTTTTTTGAGGCATGAAGCCTTAATAAATTAAAGAGCCCGCTTTCCTGTTTCAACTTATACATATCCTGGATGTATAAATAATTACCGATAAGAAAATAATCGGCCGATAATTGAAATTGGAGTGCAGGGTTGTTTATTACTGCAAAAAGATGTGTCGTATTTTCTTTTGAAAATGACTTGGGTTCATCCAAATAAAAATGACTGCGTTGGTCGAAAATAAATGAAGGTGAACGATTGATGTTTTCAAAACCGACTTGAATACTTCCTATTTTATTACTAATAAGCCTTTGCAAACTAACATAAGCATGATAGTCGCCTGCGTTGTAACCATTGAAATACAATTTGCCCGTAGCAGCCATATCCCACTTTTGGTTGCGTGTTCGGTTGCGGTATTCACCATGACCAATTATATTATAAAGCGATTCGGTATTGTTTCCCAGGTCGCCATTGAGTAATTGATATTCAACACCAGCTTTTATAAACTGTTGTAAATTTTTTGCATCAGGGAACTGGTAAATAGAAAAATCATTGCTCAATTCACGCCATTGGTCGGTTCGCTGTATTGTATCAACCTGGTCAGGCAATGTAAGCCCATAGGATGTTTGGTAAAAAATAGAATCAGCATCAAAATCCCTGAACTGGTTGCGGTATTTACCCGTTTTTAAAGTGTGCTCAAAACGCAAACGTGGAAAGAAAAGCGGTATAACAGTTGAATCTGTAACAAGAGAATCTTTCCGGCCAAAATCGTATTGCTGGCGCATTAAAAAATTAAAATCACGTGAACGGTTACCTGTTTTTAATTGGTCATTAAACGGATTTGTGGTAAAGCCTTCAATTGCACCAATTTTAACAGGAACACTCAAACGATCATCATAAACAGGATCGTTTAAATAATCCTGGTCATTTTTAATACCCCCGTTTTCTGCAGCCTGTAATTTATTGCCTAATAAAACAAGGTAATTGTTATAGCGTTTGTTTGGGGAATTGTACCACGATGTTAGCTGGTAATTATTGTGATTAGTTCTTTGATTTTTAAAGAAACCCGGGCTATTGATCAAACGATAATTTAAAGAAACATTCCAATAGGGCTTTAAATTTTGCGTGTGCAGTATTTCAATAATCTGCTGCGCCTGGCTGCCTAATACATAACCTAATTCTGTGTAAGGTCTTGTGGTAGTAAAAAACCGAACATTTTCTAGAGACCATTTGTACACATCAAAACCATGAAAGCCAGGATCAAAACCAATTTTGGAAGTTGGTGCAAATAAAATTGATTTTGCGGCCGTACCTGGATTGCCTAAATAATGATAAGTAGATGGAACAGGAAAGCGTTTGTAAAAATCGTTTATAGTAGAATCCAGTAAATAATTACGGGATGAATCAAGATACCTATACCCTATTGTAATACTATCTTCAAATTTATTCCTTCTTTCAAAAGTGTCTGTGGTTGAACCACTGGTTGACGGAAACCCACCACCCGCTCTTCTTAATATGCCTTGTGCATTTCCCGCATGTGAAAAAACAACCAGGATAAAAAAAAGAAGAAATTTATGCACAATAGAATTTTTCAGATGCTTGGATTAAATAGAACTTATTAATGCTTTAAAGATGGCGGTAAATTTAGGTTCGGCCTCTTTTGCTGCCTGCAATACTTCTTCATGTGTAATTTCATTTTCCTCTTCCCTGATACCAATGTCTGTAATAACACTCATTGCAAATACGTGCATCCCCATATGAACAGCTGCAATCACCTCCTGTACGGTACTCATACCAACTGCGGAACCGCCGAGTAAATGAATCATTTTATATTCGGCACGGGTTTCAAATGTTGGACCTGTAACGCCAAAATAAACGCCTTCCTGTACTTTAATATTTAAATGCTGTGCAATTTCTTTGGCTTTTTTTATCAGACTCTTTTTATAAGGTTCACTCATATCTGGAAAACGAGCACCCAAACGGTCGTCATTTTTCCCGATTAAAGGATTGGCAATAGCAAATGAAATATGATCGGTGATGATCATCAGGTCGCCAACTTTAAAAGCAGGATCTACGCCACCAGCGGCATTTGAGATAAAAAGGTTTTCTATACCCAGCATCTGCATTACGCGAATTGGGAAAACTACATCCTCGGATGAATAGCCTTCGTAAAAATGAAAACGGCCAGCCATTGCAATAATTGGTTTCCCGGCAATTGAACCAAATATTAATTTACCATGGTGCCCTTCAACCGTTGATACAGGAAAATGAGGAATAGAACTGTATTCGATCTCTTTATCAATAACAATTTCTTTTGTAAAATTTCCTAAACCGCTACCTAGTACAACACCCACTTTAAGTTCTTGTACGATAAAAGGTTTTAAATATTCTGTTGCTTCAACAAGCTTCTGGTAATTGTTCATAAAGCGGCAAAGATAGCCGTAGCGATTTAATATGCGTAAGTATGAAGATCACAATATTGTTAAGTGTAAACGGCATAAAAAAACCCCGAACCGAGCCGAGGTTTTCTCTATTGACAAAAAATCTAATAATCGTTAGCAGGAGGTTTATCTTCCTTCTTATCTTTTTTTCCAAAAATGCTTTTAAACAAACCTTTCTTTTCTTTCTTTTCAGGTTGTGTGGCTTCACCAATTTTTGTTGCTTTTTTATTGGATGAATCTTTCTTAGGCTTTGCAGGTGTTTTCGAATCTTCATCCACCGGACGTGTTGATTCTGCACCAATACTATCAAATGATTCATCCAACCCATAATCGCTTGCATTTCCAACCCCCACATCAACACCTTCTGCACCCGGTTGAATATCGCTTTCGATAATACCTGATATATCAGCATTCATCATTTCGTTCAGCAAGTTGGCGGGTTTTTGAAATGTAGCTTGCTTATCTATTCCAAGTGTTTTATCGGCATACACTTTTTTGAAGAATGATTCCCAAATTGGGCGTGAAGCAAGTCCACCATAACCTTCATTACTTTCGATGCGAATAAAACGATCATCGCAACCGATCCAGGTACCGGCTAATAATTGAGGTGTGTAACCCATGAACCATGCATCTGCATTGTCATTGGTTGTACCAGTTTTGCCACCCATTTCTGAGGCACCTAAACGATACATTAAACCACCGGCAGTACCTACAGTAACAGGACCTTCCATTAAACGCGTCATGTTATAAGCGGTTACTTCACTAATGGCTTCTTTACGATTTGAGCTATAATCGAAACGCTTAATTACATTACCATTTCTGTCTTCTATACGGCTGATAAAATAGGGCTTTGTTGAAAAACCATGACCCGCAAAAATGGAGTAACCCCAAAGCATTTCATATAATGAAAGATCAACAGCACCTAATGCGATTGAAGGATAAGGCTCCACTTTTGTGGGAATATTAATTCTCTCCAGGAAGCTTGCAAATTGCGCAGG
>JAKFCI010000493.1:0-7217 GCA_036676725.1 Chitinophagaceae bacterium | reverse complement strand
CATGCTGTTGAATGAAGGTGAGTTTAAAGGCAAACGCATCATCAGCAAAGCATTGGTGAATGAAATGCAGAAGAACCGTATGGGTCGTGATGTTGAATTAGCTTATGCACCTGAAGAAGCTGGCAACTGGGGTTATGGCTTTGGTGAATGGATCATGGATGCTCCATTGGCGGTGAGTGAAAAGAAAGATGCGATGCCAGTATCGAAACGTGGAGTTGCTGTAAGCAGCCCGGGTTTGTTTGGCAGTTTCCCCTGGATCGATAACGATAAAAAATATTGTGCGTTTTTATTTGTGTACAATATAAAGAACAAAGGACGACATGGAAAGTATACAGAGCTGAAGGGGATTGTTGATAATGTGATGAGGTAGAGGGAGAAAATCCAAAAGACAAATAACAAAAGCAATCATTCTCTTTATAATAAGAAAAACCTCTCCCAGGGAGAGGTTTTTGATTGAAAAATAAGTAAGATTAATTGCTGTATGAGAATGTGTGCGTATACTTAAGTGTCCAGGTTGCAGGATCGTAGCCAGGATCGTTTGTTGCGTCGTACACATTAACTTTTGTGGGATATCCATCTCTGTCGTAGGTAAACACATGGTTTTCTTTAAAGCTTGAAGCGGGTGAAAGAATATAGCTCATATTTTCGCCAGTAGATACAGTTGTGCATTGCACGCCGAAAATTTTCAGGTATGGATCAAGCGTGGTGCGTACTGAATTTAGCTTGAGCTTATCAGCCGATCCCTGTCCTCCACGTTGGAACTGAAGGGTAGCTATGTGCTGATTGGCTGCGCTATAAAATTTTGCCTGAGAAAGGTTGCTGGGGCCATACCAAACAAACTTTATCCTTTCCGCTGTGTTGTCTTTGTTGTATTTCTCTGTCAGCAGCCCATCAACACTGTAATCGTACCACCATGTTTTGGTCACTCCTACATTTGATTCGTAGCTGGTGTGCTTAGATTGGGTAGTTCTGCCATTGGTGATTGTATATTCAACTTTCAATTTTAATACATTGTTTTCATAAGTACTGGCAGTAAGCAAATTGCCCGATTTTACATAAGTAACATATTTAGTGGGGCTGTAAATTACTTTAGTTAAGGTGCCACCTGTATTGTATAGCAGCGAGTCTGTACCTTTTTTAACAAGGTTGCGTGCCTCTTTGAAATTTAAACGTGCAGCTTCAATCTGATTACCTGAACCTGCAGCAATTTCAGGACTAATTGAATCATTTGGTTGAAGACCTTCTTTTTTACAGGCCGTTAAACCCGCAACTGCGATCATTACGATAACTGTAACTTGAAATAACCTTTTCATTTTTTTTGATTTTGTTGGTGATTGTTTTTTGTTTCAACAAAGAAAGCATCATCAAAGACCTTTTTGCAATTCCAACTTTCTAAAGGCAGGTTCGAATTAATGAAAGGAAAACACTCAGTTTATAGTGCCACAAAGCGGGTATATTACTACGGGAACCTTTATAATGTTTATTCATTTCCTGGTTGATACAGCCTGTTACAATCGCCAGTAGTTATTTATAAGTGAAACACAATATTTATCTGGCAGCAACTCTTGAAGGAAGTTTATTTGTCCGGCATTTAGAATTGAGAAACTTAAACCAGGATTTAATTGGAAGTATAAACGTGCAGAAATATAACACGTGGTGAATGATCCCTGGTAGGTTTATTTGCAGGTGGATGATTAATGCTATTAACGGTTCCTGAGATTCGTAAAAAGATTGGCAGACGGTCAATGACTTTTTTTGTAATACTTCATCTTACTATCGCAGCTTTAATTGCTGTAATACTTCATCTTTTTTGCGGCGGGACACCTCCACCCTTGAGCCATCTGATAAAATGATCTGCTCATTATCGCTGCTGATACGGGTAATATGCTTTGGGTTGACGAGGTGCGATTTATGTGTGCGGATAAACTGGAAGTCTTCCAGCATTTCTTCAAAATGTTTTAATGTTTTAGAAGCGAGAAAGGGCCGTTTCTTCGTAAGGTGAATATGAGTATAGCTTCTGTCGGCTTCTAATCTTAATATTTCGTCGATGGTAAAGAAATAAACACCTTCTGCAGAAGGCACTGCAATTTTAAAATCCTTTATCTCTTTTTTTTCAATATTGCTTACCAGGTTATCGTATAGTGCTTTCTTTTCTTTATCGTTCTCTTTTTTTTCAATATGGCGCAGAATGGCTCCTTTCAACTCGTCAGGGTCTACCGGCTTTAAAAGATAATCCAATGCGCTGAAGCGGATAGCCTGGATGGCGTATTGGTTATAAGCAGTTGTAAAGATGACATCAAAAGAAGGATCTTTTATTTCCATCAATAACTGAAAGCCATTCTTATATGGCATTTCCACATCAAGGAAAACAATATCGGGTTGATAAACATTCAGGATCTCTAAACCGGAGTCAACCGATTCTGCCTGGCGGATTTCTGTAACTTCCGGTACAAAATTTTCAAGGTAATGCTTTAATACATTGCGGGCTTTTACTTCGTCATCAATGATCAATGCTTTTATCATGGCAGAAAGATTGAATATTTTTCAAATTACTAAACTATTATAAAGGTTAGCCATTAAACTGCATCAGCAAAAATAAAACAATGAACGGCTCATATCAGTCAATTAACGGCTTAGATTATCTTCTGTAAAACAATCAGGTTATTTCAAATAGGACGACAGTTCAATGATCACTTTTGTTCCTGTTGCTTCACCGGCATCATCGTATTTGTCAATTATTTTCAAAACAGCATGATGTCCCTGTTTTTGCAGGAGTTCAATCCGGTCTTTACAAATACTCATGCCTTTGGATACATGCCTCTTTGTTTTGCTTTGCTCTTCTTTTAATTCCAACGCTTTTCTTCGCCCGATGCCATTATCATCTACTATACATTGAAACACATCATCACTCAGCTTTTTAAAACAAATATTTAGTATCCTGTCGGTTGGTTTATGCATCAATCCATGCCATAAAGCATTTTCAACAAAGGGTTGTAACAGCATAGAAGGAATTAATATCTCATCCGTTTCCAGGTCGTCGGCTACATGTATATTATATTGAAAAGATTTTTCAAACCGCATATGTTCCAGTGTAAGGTAAAGCTCCAGCACTTCAATTTCCTCTGTAAGTGTTATCATGACCTTGCTGGAATTATTTAATACCAAACGAAACAGCTTCGAAAACTTATTCAGATACAAACTGGCTTCGCCATACTTTTCGGTAACAATGCATTCCTGTATACTGTTAAGGCAGTTAAAAACAAAATGCGGATTCATCTGTGCCCTCAATGCCATCAACTGTGTTTCAGCTAAAAGTTTTTGTATTTCCAGCAATTGTATTTCACTTTCTTTAGCTGTCTCCTGTGCTTTTGCTTCAGCAATTTTGTTGGCGCTGATGGCTGCAATAGTTGATAATGCTTTTACATGATCTTCTGTGAAAAAATTTTTCCGGGAATGTTCTGAATCAATCACTCCAATTGTTTTTCCTTCGTGAATAACAGGAACAGCCAGTTCGGATAAGCGATATTTATCATCAGGTATATAACGGTCATCCTTTGTAGTATCTTTTATCATAACAGGTTTTTTTGTCAATGCTGCAGCTCCTACAATGCCTTCACCGTTTTTAATTTCAATTGGATTAATGATCTCGTGCTCTTTTGGGTTCTTCAGTCCGTATGCAGCTTTTTGAACCAGCACATTTCTTTTTTCATCAAGCAGGTAAACGACACAGTCTTCGAGTTTGAGTTGCGAAATACAATTGCGGGCTATGTCCCAGCAGATCTCTGTTATGGAATTTTCACCATACAAAGAATTGGCGAAGTAATCAATAGTGCTGTCAATCCGTTTATTTCTTTTTCTTTTTTGAACAAAGCGATAAGCTGCATAAAATAAAAATGCAAAAAGAACAGCAACTGCAGATAAAAACCACCATGTTTGCCAAAAGGCAGGCTCTATGTAAACAGTAATGGGATTACTTTCTATCCACTTGCCTGTATGGTCCTGCATTCGCAAATGAAGAGTGTAATTTCCCGGGGGTACGTTGGTATATGTTGCACTGTTTTTAGAAGCCGGTCTCCAGTCTTTATCAAAATCTTTTAATTGATAAGAGTATTTAGAAGTCTGGTGAAAATCAAGAGAAGTAAAATCAAAAGAGAAAAAGTTTTCGTTATGCTCAAGTTTAATTTTTGTAAGATCGAAAAAGGGCCGGTCAAATGTTTTCCGCTTATCAAAAACAGAGAAACTAACGAGGTGAGGCGGCGATGTTTTCTTATCGGTTTTAAAATTTTTAGTGTCAACAATACAGAAACCTTTATCGGTTCCTAACCAAAGATTGTTTTGTGCGTCTTTCCACAAAGAGTTCTGAATAAAACCTGCATACGGCAAAAGCACATGCAGATCAAACACATTGAATTGGCCGGTTGAACGGTTTAGCCGGATAATTTCTTTGGGTGTGGTTAGCCAGAGTATCTCCCTTCCTTCGGTTGAAATGTTGCTGATGTGTTGGTAGTTTGAAGGAAGTGTAATTGTACGGCTGCGCTTGTTTAATGAGTTGTATTCAATTAATCCTTTTAATGTACCAATCAGCAACAGGCCTGATGAGTCAATGTGTATCGTAGAAATGGATTTTATCGCCGTATCGTTTGTATAGTTGTGACGCACCGCATTCTTCGAAACAACATCGTATTCATACAACCCGCCATTATTTAACTCTATCCAAAGTTTTTTTCTTTCCGGGTCATATGCTGTTGCATCAATGCCTGTGAATTGAAAAAGAGTATCTACGGTTTGTGTGTTTTGCCTGTACCAGCATTTTTTTGTTTTTAAATCGACACGTGCCACATCGCCGTTAATAAGAATAAGTTCGTCCTTATTAATAACATGGACATAGCTTATTGCTTCATCAAAAAAAACGTTAGCGTCGTTGGTTTCAAATTTTGAAAGGCGGCCATTCTTTTTGTTGTATACGCATAAGCCGGCTCTGGAAGCGATATAAACAAAATTGCCGTTATTACTCATTTGTTTTATAAGTACCGAAGGAAAATTTCCTGATGAATTTTTCTGTGAAAACAGGTTATTAAATTGATTGGTTTGTGTATTGAATTTGCTTAAGCCTTTATTGGTGCCCACCAATAGTTCATTAGCCGAAACCGGCAGGAAGGAGAAAACGCCGTTACCTCCTAATGAATTTGTTTTGGAATAATCCCGATGATATAGCCTGATAAAATCAAGGTCAGGCTGAAACCACACCACACCCCTCAAAGACGACCCATACCAGATATTGCCGTCCCTGTCTTCAAATGCACTCATGCCTTTGCCTTCCTGCTCCGGATAGGGATATGGATAAGAGGGGTCGTTTTTTAATGAATATATTTCGTTGGTTGAAGGAAAATATTGAAGAAGTCCGAAGGTGGAATTGGAAATCCAGATCCTTCCTTTTTTGTCTTTTACTACGCAGCCACTTTCGGTAAAGTTTTTAGAAGTGGAAGGGTTTAAAAAAGATGGTGCAGGACGAAATTTCCATGTTTTGGTATTGAAAAAAACAAAGCCGGATCTTTCCATGGTAATGAGCATTTCCTCATTATTAATAAACTTACCATCATGCATACCTGCCTTGCCATAGCCAAGCTTTTGCTTGTCAAATGGTACATGCTGAATGTTATTTTTCAAAAGATCATAACGGTATAAACCAATATCAGTAAGCACCCACAGGATATTTTTCCCCTGGGGAACGAACATGGCTACTCCGTAATCATCGATCTCTCCTTTAAACAAAGGTGTCAGGTCTTCAATTTTGTTTGTTTGTTTTGAAAAACGGTAGCAGGCGCCTCCGCAAGCCAGGTAAATCCTTCCCATTTGGTCGCCACCTACTCTCCAAACCGGCGAACCGTATTTGCTCTTTTTAACGGATTGGTATGGGGGCAATTTTTCGAAGCAATCTTTTGTGTAATTGTATTTTACAACGCCTTTTATTCCGCAGGCAAACCACATATCACCATCCTTATCTGTGTAGATCCAGTACACAATATTTCCCGGCAATGAAGTAGAATCCTTTGGATCATTGAAATATTGTTTCACTGAATGTCCGTCGTAGCGGTTAAGGCCATTAGCGGTGGCGATCCAAATAAAACCGTATTTGTCCTGGCCAATGCTCCATACTATCGGGCTGGAAAGGCCTTGTTCTATTCCAAGTGTAAAAAAATGGTGTTGTGACTGGCTATGAACAATAGCCGGTAATAGCAGAAGAAACCAGATGCAACAACGAATCAGCATGTTTTTAATAAGGAAGAAAGATAGGCTGTTAAATTAGAAATTGTATATACAAACAGCAAACGGAAGATTTGAAACAACGAACGGCAATGGTTGTGAAAGAAACTTTATCAACCTGAACGAACTGTAAGATGAATTTGCTGGAGCCACTCCAAGAAAAAATCGAAACCAGAACGTTTACGCCGTTTGTTTATCCAAACCTTCCAATCGCTAATCTTTTTCTTTCTTCAAAAGGCATGTCGTACATCTTACATCAAAATTAATAAAATGAAAAAGCTTTTACACTTAACGATTTTTTGTTTCACCGTTCTTTATTGCTCATCCCAGGTAGCAATCAATAACAATGGTAATAATCCTGCCACTACTTCTATGCTCGATGTAAGTTCAACAACAAAAGGAATGCTGATTCCCCGCATGACATCGGTGCAGCGTAAAGCTATTAGTAATCCCGAAATGGGTCTTTTGGTGTACGATACCGACAGGCAAACCATTTATTTATTTGATGGTGTTAACTGGAAACCTATGATGTTCACAATTGATGGCAGTCTGCCGCCGATCTCAAGACAGCCGGAAGGCCTGGCTTATGCATCGGGCTTTGGTTCATCGGTGGATATTTATGGCGATTATGCAATAGTGGGTGCTCCGGGAGACACGGTTGGAAATATAATTTCCGGAGCGGCCTACATTTATGCAAAAGAAAATGGCACCTGGAAACAGATGACCAAGCTTAAGGCTTCTAATGCAGCTGCCGGTGATAAGTTTGGCACTTCTGTTTCTATCTATGATGACTTAGTAGTGATTGGCGCACCGGAAAAAGCTATATCCGGTATTTATGGAAGGGGAAGAGTGTATGTATTTAAAAGAACAGGTAATGTATGGTCTCAGTTAGCTGGCCTCCAGGCTTCTAACGGGCAGGCCTATGATCAATTGGGAAGCTCTGTCGCCATCGA
>JAKFCI010000492.1:0-3583 GCA_036676725.1 Chitinophagaceae bacterium | reverse complement strand
TTATTAATGAATTGGGCAATTTGATTTCCGCTTGTTTTATCATCAATTCTATTGCACCAGCAAAATTTGCTTTTAATTGCTAACCTGGTTTACAGTCCACGCTTCGGGCCTGCCTGCAAATTTTTGTTTGGTCAATAACCAGGTTTCGTCAAAAAAATGAGACGTGCGGTAATTATTTAGATGCGTTTCACTCAGCCACCAGCTATAGGTAAAAAATTGATTCGGTTGGTTCTTATCCTGCCACAGTTCCAGGTGTGTGCAACCATCAAAATTCCGTATCAAAGCTTTTCTTTCTTCAAATAGTTTTTGGAAGGAAGCAATTTCATCTTCCTTAAAAATCATTTTTACAACTCGAATGATCATTGAAATATTACTCTAATGGTTTGGTAAAAAAGTCGGTTTTGTGCCATCGTCGTCATTTGATTATTATGTTCGCTGTACCCGCGTAAACCAAACAAACCAGCGGCATTTCCTTTGTTGATGGATATTTCCATGTAACCAGCGCTATTAAATAAAACCAATTTTTCGCCCTGCGGTACATCGGCATACGAACCACTAATGCGGTCAATTACTTCATCTCTTTTAAAAACAATTTGAAACCTTCTTCCTTTGCGCTGTTCTTCAAATTGCTCTTGTGTAATATTTACAATTACATTTTCAAAGTTGTCAATAAAAATAATTTGTCCTTCAATGTAGTTTTCGCCAAGTAAAGGGCGTAATGGATTTTTTTCAATATAAACAGGGTCAGGCGAACCTATTTCCTGTATGGGGTCGCCATTCATGATTTGCGTGATTGCTTTTGCAGCAACATCAATACAGTACAATGTATTTTTAATGGCCGATTTATCCATCGGAATTCCAATTACCATTTCCGGTTTTTCTTCAAGAATCATACTGAGCAAACCATTATCGGCACACAACACATATTGTTCTTTATGGTAAGCCAATAACATTTGGTCGGGCTTCGATTCAAATAAATTGATCAATACAATATGAAAACTGTACTCCGGGAAGTTTTTAATGGCACTGCGGCATACATATGCGGCCTGTGGGTAATTAAAAGGAGAAAGACTATGCGAAATATCTATGATCTGGAATTCGCTATTTATGCGCAATAAACGGCCCTTAACAGCACCAACAAGGTAATCCTGGTGGCCAATATCTGATGTTAGGGTAATTAAAGGCATTTAGCTGTACGTGAGTTGTAAAATTGTCAATTATTAATGAAAAAGAATCAGGGCAAAATGTGTCGAAATTATTTGATCAGTTTTCCTTCTTTAAAATAAAATTTTTGTACGAGTTTATCAGCCCAGGAAGGAAAGAATTTATTCATAAATACAGTTCGTTTACCGGTAAATGTAAGCACCAATGATCGTTTTCTTTTTTCAATGGCATGTAAAATATGGATGGCACATTTTTCGGCACTCATCATTTTAGTTTCATCCATCGGGGTGTTGCCTTGCTTTTGGCCATCATCAATAAGTGCTGCCTTACGCACATTAGTGGCTGTAAAGCCCGGGCTCACCCACATTACGTTAACACCACTGTCCATTAACTCGGTGCGAATAGATTCCAGCCAACCTTGCAAAGCAAATTTGGAAGCCGAGTAACCGCTTCTGCCTGGCAAGCCACGGTAACCCGCAATGGAGGAGATGCCTACAATAGTTCCTTTGCGTTCAATAATAGAATTTAATGCAAGTTTGGTGCAATACACCGCGCCAAAAAAATTGATCTCCATAACGTTCCTGATAACGTCAGTGGTCGTGTCTTTTAATAAGGCTCGCATGGAAATGCCTGCATTGTTGATTAAAACATCTATGTACCCAAAAACTGCGATGGTTGTTTGAATAAAATGCCGGCAGTCGTTTTCGTTACTTACATCTGCAACAATGGTGTGCAAAGGATAAGAAGGATATTCTGATTGCAGGCGGTACAACTTATCGTGGTTACGACCGCAAGTAGCAACTTTTGCACCTTTTGAAAGAAGTAGATCAACTAATGCAGCGCCTATTCCATCTGTGCCACCGGTTACCACAACAACTTTATTCTGAAAAAAATCGGACATATATACTAATTACTGCGCAAACCTAATCCAATTTTAAAGATTGTTTATACGCATATCCAAACTATATCTATTTAAAAATTATAGTTATTGCCAGGTAGATCAAATAGTTATTTAAATAAGTTGAAATAAAATTAAAAAAGGTCTTCATATAAACCGGGTAAACTATTATCTTAGTATCACCTTTAACCAAACATGTCTCACTTCGAAAAAAAAATACGCACCCCACAGGGGAGTTTAAATTTTTATTTAAACCGTATCTACACTACAGAAGGATTACGTTACCATGTGTCTGTTACCGATTATAACAGGAAGGCACATTCGTTTAATATGGAAGAAAAAAATGGCAAATGGCAATTGGTAAATTCTTCTACCTGCCCCGAATGGATCGTTGAAATTGAAAAAGATATTGAGAAAGTGATCCTGGAACATTTATCCGGAATTAAATAATTTCTTATTGCATTATTAACGAAGAAGATTGCAAGGCGCATTGCTGAATAATATTTCGAACTTACTTAGGATACAAATTTTTGCAATTATCTTCTTTAACCATTTAACAATAGAATTGACTAAATGAAAAAAGCCCCTTTCGGGGCTTGGTTTCAGTGATTCCGCTGGGACTCGAACCCAGGGCCCATACATTAAAAGTGTATTGCTCTACCAACTGAGCTACGAAATCATTTCTTAATTGGGACTGCAAAAATAATGGTGCAGCATTTTACAACCAAAATTATTTCATCAATAGTTGATAAAAGATCAAAAAATTATTCAACTACTGCTGCTAATACTGAAAGCATTTGTATTTGTTGCTGCAAATGACCATGCTCTGATTCAACATTTACATAACTTTTATTTCTTTTACCATAATAAATGCCTAACGATCCATCATCTGTAACGTTGTTATTGTTTTGAAGGACTACGTTAAAATTTTCCTCTTTTAATTTTTCAAAAAGATTTTTATCAGTTGTTATAAAAAAATCATCAACATCAAGCTCTTTATTTACATAAACCAATTTGGCATCCTTGTGCAAAGGTCCACCTTTTAAATAGCTATTAATTGAATAGGCATTGTTTGTATTATTATGAATACTGATTATGGTTCTATGTTCATCAATCTTTTTTAAAAAATAACCTGCAAACTTTTGCAACTCAATGGCAGCTGCTTTATTGTAGATGCTTAATTTTTTTAGCGTTGTCGCTCTGCCTTTTGGTGTAAAAATTCTATTGGGATCAAATAAATAATAGCGCTTGCCATATTTAAATTTCATTAAACGTTCTTCGTTGTTATTAATGGAAAGTACTATGCCGCCATTTTGTTTTAAAACCGAATCTGCAGCACTGCTGGCGGTAATTTCATTGTCATGTAAATGAACAAATGATAAAGCCGAATTTCCTTCGAATGAAGTTTTTTCTAATTGAACAAGTGTAGCGCCAATCTTGTACTCAAAAATATCCAAACCTTTTTTTGAAGGCAGAGAAGTAGATATGAAAAAAGAAGTTATTAAAAGTATGTGTTGGTAT
>JAKFCI010000491.1:0-25124 GCA_036676725.1 Chitinophagaceae bacterium | reverse complement strand
TGTTCGCCATATAATTTGCTTAAACCTTTTATTTCAATGGACATGCAGTAAAGTTAACGGGTATGTTTATAGTTAAAAGGAGATTCTATATTTAGTCGAACTTTTTTTCTTTTACATCATGGTCAAATTCTCCTTTCCATGAATACCAGCCAAAAATAGTAAGTCCAATTGCAACGGGTGTGAACACGGAAATGATGATAACCCAGGGCAAAGGTTTATTAATATCATTCGTACCAGCCAGGTCAATATTATCAAAAGCACTTTTCAATAAAAGAATGATTGCTAACGGACCGAGTAACATCCAAAAAATTCCTAAATAGCGTTTAATTGTAATCATTCTATGCTTTTTTTATTGGAGAGATATAGGGTGCCAATCACCAGGCACAAAGCTGCTATGCCAATTGGGTACCAGAGGCCTGATAAATAATTTGTACCCGGTATGGTTGTAATGAGTGTTGCAACAAAAGGCACAAGCCCGCCAAATACGCCATTGCCAATATGGTACGGCAAAGACATGGAAGTATAACGTATTCTCGTTGGAAACATTTCAACCAGGAAAGCAGCTATAGGCCCATAAACCATTGCAACAAAAACAACCATTAATGCCACAAGAGCGATCATTGTCCATTTACCGGAATTGTTAAGCGTAATTTCTTTTTTAAGACTACCATTAGCATTTTGCATGTTTTTTAAAATAGTACCATCAGAAAACTTAGTAATGTTTGCTATATAAATTGATCCATCTCTATTGGAATTTGTTGTAGGTATGTTAGTAACAGTTTTCGAAGAAGTGTCGGCAATAATATAAAGTTGCTGAAAAATGGGTCGGTAAAATAAAACACCCAGTAACATTCCAATCATCATAATTCCTTTTCTGCCCCATTTATCGGAAAGTGCACCAAACAAAACAAAAAAGGGCGTAGCAATTACAAGTGCAATCAGGATTATAGTATTGGCCTGTTCAAATTCTATATTACATTTCGTTAGTATAAAACTTTGCGCATAGAACTGGCCGGTGTACCAGATAACGCCTTGCCCCATAGTAGCACCAAAGAGTGCAAGCAAAACCATTTTAAAGTTTTCTTTTTTACCAAAGCTTTCTCTCAAAGGATTTGTCGCCGTCTTACCTTCTTTTTTCAACTTCGTAAAAAGCGGTGATTCTTTCATTTTCGTTCGTATAAAAATGGACACGATCACCAATGCAATTGACAACAGGAAAGGATAGCGCCATCCGTCACCATTTGTAAATTCTTCTACACCAACAATGCGCCTGGTAAAAAGTATAACAGCTAGCGAAAGAAATAATCCCAGTGTAGCAGTTGTTTGGATCCAGCTCGTAAAAAATCCTCTTCTGTTAGCTGGCGCATGTTCGGCAACATAAGTAGCCGCACCACCATATTCGCCACCTAATGCCAGCCCTTGCAACAAACGTAATACCAACACAAGCACTGGTGCCCATGCGCCAATTGTTGCATAAGACGGGATGCAGCCAATTAAAAATGTTGAAAAACCCATGATCACAAGGGTCAATAAAAAAGTATATTTTCTTCCAATGATGTCGCCAAGTCTTCCGAATACTAATGCACCAAAAGGACGTACAATAAAGCCTGCTGCAAATGTTGCCAGCGTAGACAATAAAGCTGCAGTGGGATTTTCTGGTGGAAAAAATTTCGCGGCAATGATCGTCGAAAGACTTCCAAATATGTAGAAGTCATACCATTCAATTAATGTACCTGCAGACGATGCAGCAATTACTTTCCAGATGCCTTTTGGTGAAGCCATAAATTTACAGGTAGTCTTATAATTGGGGGCAAGTATGGTTAGAGGTCATCGAATTTATACACTTCGTCTATTGGTGTACCAACTTTCATTTCGCAAACCGGGTTTATGATTCCATCTTTTAAACCATACACCCAACCATGCAGGTCCGGGCGCTGTTCCCGTTTCCAGCTTCTTTGTATAATAGAAGTTTTTGCAAGATTGTAAATCTGCTCCTGTACATTTAATTCAACCAATCGGTTTTCTCTGGCATCAGGATCAGCAATGGCATTTAACTGCGTTTTATGTAACCTGTATACATCTTTAATATTACGCAACCACATATTAAGCACTGGTTTAAAATCATTTTTAGAGGCTGCGGCTTTAATACCACCGCATCCATAATGCCCGCAAACGATTACGTGTTTTACTTTTAAATAAGTAACAGCATAATCCAATACCGCTAATAAATTGGTATCAGTATTCACCACCAGGTTAGCCACATTCCGATGTACAAATATTTCACCTGGTTGTGTGCCGGTAATTTCATTGGCAGGTACGCGGCTATCGCTACAACCTATCCATAAAAATTCAGGCGTTTGTAAATGCGACAACCGGTCAAAATATTCCGGATCATCTGCTATCTTTTTACTCGCCCACTTTTTATTATCATTTAAAAGCACCTCGTACGGTTTCATATGCAATGTTATGTTTCAAAAATACTTGTTAATACCTCTAAATATTTAATAAGTGATTTCTAATATAAATCTTTGGCGTGTAAATTTTTAAAAAGAAATTGAAGTAGAAATTAAACATTATTAAAAGGCCGGTGTTAATGAGGATGTAAATGACTGAAATTAATGACCCTATTTAAGAAATAATGGCAATTGGTTTGGCTCGAAAAAAGTAAAAGTATTAATTTGCACCACTTAATGAGGAGACCACGAAATACATATAGTTTTAACCAAATGACATCTGCCATTTTTATGATGATGGCTTTACTTTGGCTTACTGTAAGTATTCCATTTGTTTATGCCAACCAGCAGCAACAAGCAAGTGACCATGTAGCAAAAAACATTTCTCCGCTTGCTGGTAATGAAGAAGAATCTGCAACACCCTTTGGTAATACAACCGAGGAAAAAGCGCCAACCAATAGCAATTCTTTCTCGGAAGAATATCTTCATGATAACCACAAATCAGAGCATTACTTCTCAATAATTTCGCAATTTCATAAAAGCGAAAGTGCAACTGATTATATTGCCTTTCATGGCGAACTACTAGTTCCACCTCCGAACTTAGCATAACTATATCTACTCTTTTTACCGGGCCTTTTGGGCCTAGCTAACTATTGTTATAACAAAACCAATTTGTCATTGCAACAATAATCTATTCCATGATTATTACGCTTGCAATTAACCCCATTGCCATGTTCTGTGGCAACGCCTAAAATATTTACATGATGATAAAGCATTCGAAGGAATACCTCCTTAACCTGACACCTTACCAGGGCTATAAATTATTGCTTGAAGGCAATAAAAGATTTATAAATAATCTAAATACAGATCATGACCATTTAGAATTGATCAACCAAACAAGAGAAGGTCAATACCCATTTGCAGTTATACTTAGTTGTATGGATTCTCGTACTTCTGTCGAATTAATTTTTGACCAGGGCTTGGGTGACCTGTTTAGTATAAGAGTAGCTGGAAATATAGTAAACGATGACATACTTGCCAGTATTGAATATGCCGTAAAGTATATAGGCTCAAAAGTATTAATGGTATTGGGTCATACAGAATGTGGCGCCATTAAAAGTGCAAAACAAGGAGTAACAGATGGACATATAACACAGCTGCTTAACCGTATACAACCTTCTATTAGCAAGGCTATGCTTCAAGACGATGGCAATTATAAATTTCATGACAAGGTTGCTTATACAAACGTGGAGAACAGTCTGGAAGAAATATTAACCAGGAGTGCCATAGTAAAAGATCTTTTTGAAAAAGGCGAAATAGGAATTGTAGGTGGTGTATACAACGTTGAAACGGGTGAGGCAGATTTATTTAAAAACTTAACTAAAAAACAAACTGAAAGCAAGCGTATGGTAAATATGTAAAACAACATTTGTTGTTGCTTAAAATTTAATTATTAAAGAGTATAAAGATGAAATCAAATATAAAGTTTCAAAAAAGTGATCTATTATCGGGCATGGTGGTGTTTTTGGTTGCGTTACCACTTTGTTTGGGAATAGCAATTGCAAGTGGGGCGCCACCTTTTGCAGGTATTATTTGTGGCGTTATTGCAGGTATCATTGTTGGTTCATTAAGTGGTTCAAATGTTAGCGTTTCAGGTCCGGCTGCGGGACTTATTGCAATTGTTTTAGTAGCTATTACCGACATGGGTTACGAAACATTTTTAGTGGCAGTTGTTATTGCAGGATTGATACAATTAGCATTAGGCTTTGCCAAGGCCGGTACGATATCTACTTACTTTCCTACCGCCGTAATAGAGGGAATGTTAGTAGCGATTGGTATCATTATTATTAAAAAAGAATTACCGCATGCCATTGGATATGATAAAGCGCATGAAGGTGATTGGTTTGCGCTGGAAAATGGCGCAGGCGGTGGTTATTTTACCGAAATTATCAACGCAATTAATTATGCACATGTAGGAGCTATTGTTATTACGCTTGTTTCATTAGGTATAATAATCGCTTTTAATAAAGTAGCGTTTTTAAAAAAGATCAAAGTCATTCCGGGGGCATTGATTGTAGTAATTGCCGGCGTTGTTCTCAACGAAATATTTATTGCATCAGGATCAAAGCTTGCAATCTCGCAGGAACATTTAGTAACGCTTCCTAGTGCATCCTCTTTTAATGAATTTATCGGCCAATTTACCACACCGAATTTTGCTGCGTTTACCGATCCAAAAACATGGATCGTTGGACTGACCATTGCAATTGTAGCGAGTATCGAAACATTATTATGCCTGGAAGCTGGCGATAAAATGGATCCTTTAAAAAGGTACTCAGGTGCTAACCAGGAATTGAAAGCTCAAGGTATTGGTAACATACTTTCTGGTATGATTGGTGGCCTTCCGATGACTTCTGTAATTGTGAGAACAACTGCAAATATTAATGCAGGGGCTAGAACCAGGCTTTCGGCAATTGCACATGGTGTATTTCTTTTAGCCACTGTAATATTGATACCAGGTTTACTAAATAAAATTCCATTGGCATGCTTAGCCGCAATTTTAATTATGATCGGGTTAAAACTTGCAAGCCCGAAAATTTTTAAACACATGTGGCATAATGGCAAACACCAGTTTGTACCGTTTGTGGTAACCGTTGTTGCAGTAGTATTAACTGATTTACTTAAAGGAGTAGGTATTGGTTTGGCGGTAAGCGTATTCTTTATTTTAAGAGGAAATATGAAGCTAGCTTATTTCTTTAAAAAAGCAAATCACCATGAAGGTGAAACGATTCATATTGACCTGGCGCAGGAAGTATCATTTTTGAACAAAGCAGCGATTAAACAAACACTTAGGCATTTGCCAAAAAATAGTAAAGTAATTATTAATGCGGCCAACACGGTTTATATAGATTATGATGTACTTGAATTGATTCGTGATTTTTTAAATTTTGGTTCAAAAGACAAAAATATTTCTGTTACGTTGGTAAACTTTAAAAAGGAGTACAAAATGGAAGATTCTATCCATGTGCATTCTGAACAAGACCAACAATTGGATACGGTACAGGTAATAAATACCCAAAAGGAATTTGTTATGCAACCTCAAAATTAATTTAAAGAAATAGACGAATTGAAAGTGAAGTAGCCAAAGGTTAGAAGCCTTTGGCTACATTTATTAGCAGGCAGCCTGAACCTGTTTAATACTGCTGCGAGCATCGAAGTGGTTTATTGATCCTCTAATAAGTATGTAAATTTAGGGTTCACCTAAAGAGGATTTATTTAGTTATGTCATACCCATACCAGATAAAATCACAAGAAGAATACAAGAAAGCTTACAAAAATAGCGTTGAACAGCCAGGCGAATTCTGGAATGAAATAGCAGAACATTTTTTATGGCGTAAAAAATGGGATAAGGTTTTAGAATGGAATTTTACAGAACCAAAAGTTGAATGGTTTGCCGGCGGCAAATTTAATATCACTGAAAATTGCATTGACAGGCATTTAAAAGAATTGGGCGATAAACCTGCCTTCATTTGGGAACCTAATAACCCAGAAGACCGTGTAAGAATTGTTACTTACAATCGCCTGCATAAAAGAGTTTGCCAGTTTGCACAAGTACTAAAAAATAATGGCGTAAAAAAGGGCGACCGTGTTTGCATTTATATGGGTATGGTGCCTGAGCTCGCTTATGCAGTTTTAGGATGCGCAAGAATAGGCGCAATTCACAGCGTGATCTTTGGTGGATTTTCAGCGCAAAGTATTGCTGATCGTTTGGAAGATGCCGGCGCTGAATATATTGTCACATGTGATGGGGCCTTCCGGGGCGAAAAAATAATTCCATTAAAAGATGTAATTGATGATGCATTGATAGGAAACAAAACGGTAAAGCGGGTTATAGTATATACAAGAACAAGAACGCCTGTTTCCATGATAAAAGGAAGGGATGTTTGGTGGGAAGATGAAATGGAACATGCGGAAACGCAGGTAGAAAAAGATAATCTTGTTTCTTTTCCTGCAACTGAAATGGATGCTGAAGATCCTTTATTTATTTTATATACTTCTGGTAGTACAGGCAAACCCAAAGGAGTTGTTCATTCAGGTGGCGGCTACATGGTTTGGACCAACTATACATTTGTAAACACTTTTCAATATACACCCGGCGAAGTTTTTTTCTGCACCGCAGATATTGGCTGGATCACCGGTCATAGTTATATTATTTACGGCCCGCTAAGTGCTGGCGCAACTTCGCTCATGTTCGAAGGCATTCCTACCTGGCCAAATGCCGGAAGATTATGGGAAATTATAGACAGGCATAAAGTGAATATACTTTATACCGCACCAACCGCTATTCGTTCTTTAATGGGTTTTGGTTTGAAACCATTTGAAGGCAAAGACCTTTCCTCTTTAAAAATTTTGGGTACTGTTGGCGAACCAATTAACGAAGAAGCATGGCATTGGTACAATGAACACGTTGGAAAGAAAAAGTGTCCTATTGTAGATACCTGGTGGCAAACAGAAACAGGTGGAATTTTAATTTCTAACCTGGCCGGTGTTACACCAGCAAAACCTACTTACGCAACATTGCCAATGCCGGGCATACAATTAATGTTGGTAGATGAAAATGGACAGGAAGTAAAAGGGAATCCTGCGGCCGGAAACTTATGTATTTCGGCGCCTTGGCCAGCAATTATCCGAACTACTTATGGCGATCATGAACGCTGTCGCCAAACATATTTTTCTACTTATGAAAATCTTTATTTTACTGGGGATGGAGCTTTACGTGATGAAGAGGGCAATTACCGGATAACGGGCAGAGTAGATGATGTTTTAAATGTTAGTGGGCATAGAATTGGCACAGCAGAAGTAGAAAATGCCATCAACATGAATTCGGATGTTGTGGAGAGTGCCGTAGTTGGTTATCCGCATGCTATTAAAGGACAAGGTATTTATGCTTACGTTATTTGTCAAAGCATGCACGAAGATGTTGAAAGAACAAGGCAAAACATAATTCATACGGTGTCGCGAATTATAGGCCCTATTGCAAAGCCCGATAAAATTCAATTTGTGACAGGTTTGCCTAAAACAAGAAGCGGAAAAATAATGCGGCGTATTCTGCGAAAGATTGCTGAAGGTGAAACTTCTTTTGGTGACACTTCTACTTTACTTGATCCGGGAGTGGTGGAAGAAATTGCAAAAGGAAAACAATAAATTATTTTTTGATGGTAACCGGGGTGCCTACTGGTATAAAGCTGTAGATCTCTTGCACATCAGAATTTTTTAAAGAAATACAGCCTAAAGTCCAGTTCTTGTACCGGTCAATAATAAAATCTTCGTGGGGAAAAGTTCCATGGATTCCAACACCACCACCGGGGGTTGCATTCTTTGGA
Source organism: Chitinophagaceae bacterium (assembly GCA_036676725.1). Classification (GTDB taxonomy): domain Bacteria; phylum Bacteroidota; class Bacteroidia; order Chitinophagales; family Chitinophagaceae; genus Flavisolibacter. The sequence continues at coordinate 17,290 of JAKFCI010000491.1, read as the reverse complement.
ATTTCACCCCGCTGTTTTCTTTCTTTAAATTTTGCAAGGCTTTCCCCGTTGGGATAATCGAGCAACATAAAACGGCTCCATTTATTATGCGGTTTTTTAGCAGTGATCTTAAATGTTCCTTCCGGCGTGCAGCGATCGCCTTCCATTTTTTTATCCAGCAAAGGATTGTTGCCAAAAACAACGGGGTAAGTGGCGTACCATCCTTTAGCATCATACACATGTAATTCGTAGTCCGATTTATCTATCACAATACGTACCGGCGATTGCGGTGAAGCCATTGTTTTTCGTGCCTTACTGGTTTTGTAAGTACCAACCGTTGTAGTTGTAGTGGCGGTATTGTTGTTTTTAAAAAGCAAGCTACCAACTGCAATAAAACAAGACAGGATAATAGGCGTTTTCATATTGTGTAGAGATGCTAGGTTAAGACGATCAATAAGGTAACGGCGAATTAATAATAATATTTTTGAAGGTACATTTTTTAACAACCCGCTAAAAGCAAAAACCCTGCTCAATTAAATAAAGCAGGGTTTTTACTTGTAAAGTTTTCTTAACTAAAATTTACTCAAACGTAGTCCTACGTTGTAAGGAGTTTGGTCTAAACCTTTTTCCCACATACTTTTCATTGCGTAGGAGCCATACAGTTTTACTGGTCCAAGAGATAGTTCGCCGATATAAGCCAGCTTCCATTTACGCAAGTCAAAATTGTCGTGTGTTTTTTCTTCATCATCGCCTTCTTTAATTTTTTGCCTTGCAGAATAAAGGTAACCTGCACTTATGCCACCACTTATTGCAAAGCCTTTTTCACGTTTAGGTGTTAAATTCAAATTAAGCATCAGCGGTACGGTTACATAATCTGCAGCCAATTTATTTTTCTTCAGGTCAGCCCATTCCGGATTTAAAACGATCTTGGTTGGATCTTGTAATAATTGTACCCGCTCATCATCAAAACGATAGTTGTTCAATTCAAGGCCTAAGCCATATTTTAAATTCAATACATGCTTTGTAATATTCAATTTTTGCATGAACAACCAAATGTTTACGTTAACAGATTTGCCTGTACGTAATTCTAATTGATCTTTATCTCCTAACGGGGCAAAAGCCTGGGCTTCGGCCGAAGAATAATTAGTATTGTCATTGTAATTAGCAAAACCTAGGTCAACGATAAACCAATTGGTTTGGAGGTTTGATTTTTTTTGGCGGTTGCGATTCGAGATAGATATATTCCTGTTTTTAGTAGAATCGTTTTTATCTCCTTTTTTAATGATAACCATGCCGCCGATTTTTATGGTATCCGCTCTTTCTTGATTGATGGAGTCAGTTCTTTCCTGCTTCGTGGAGTCCTGGCTAAAAGAGGTCATAAAAAGGCCTGATGCAATTGCTGCAAGTAATATTTTTTTCATTTTTCTAATTTGTAAAGTGATGATTAAAGTTTGATTGCAACAACACCGATTAGCAATTTATCATCCTCGTTAACTGGATTGATGCCTGTGCGGCGTTCAATAAATCGGCTGGCCTTACGCAGGAAACCTCTTACCGAACCTTGTTTGTCGTTGTTGTTTTGCGAAGCGTAAATGACACCGGTTTCATTTAAAGCTTCATTCTTATTATTGTACGGTTCGGCAACAATTGTTGTTACAGCCGGTGTGTTAATAATTTGTTGCGAAGGATTATTTGCGAGTGCATCAACATGCTTGTTTTCCTCAATGCGTGTTGGTTCCTTAACAACAGCAATGGTTCTGTCGCGGGGGTCAGGTTTTGTAATTACAAAATCATTTTCCTGGACTGCTGATTGTTCAATGTGTTTTTTAACAGGCGACGTTGTTTTTATCTTCCCTGGCGCTTTCGCTACAGTAAAAGTTTCCTTTTCCCTTTCTATAGAAGGAATTACTTCCATTTTTTTATTGTTCTCTTTTGCCTCAGCTTTTTCATTGCCTTCATCAACTTTGACAACTTTATTTTCAACCTGGTTTATCGTATTGTTATTAGTAGTGGCAACAGAAGCAGGATTGAGGTCAGTTGAATTTTTGTTTCCCATCCACCAGAAAATAGTTGCGCTTAATACTAAAATAACGGCAACGGCAATGCGCAACCAAAACATTGGTCGTACAGAAGGCTGTGTGTTTCGGTACAACTCTTTTTTGTCAGGATAAACAATCGTTTCTTTTTTATCCAACTTTGTTGCCTGCAATAATTCATATTGTTTTTGAAAAGCTGCATCAGTAGCTATGCGTTGCTCAATAACTTTTTTCTCATTTCCATTCAATTCATTATCTAAATAAAGCAGCAACGATTCATCGCTAGAACCGGCACTCATATTTGGAGACAACAAGCTTTCTTTATTTCCAAATGAAATGGTTTCATCATCAAGTTTGGTTGTCAGCAAAGCATCCAATTCTTCCTGTAAATCGGGATGCAATGCAACAAATGCTTCAACTGCATCCATTTGCACTGGCGATAATTCTCCATCTACATACAAAAGGAAAGCCTCCTGGTAGTTTAAACGGTCAATTATAATATGTTGGTTGTTAGATGACATTTTCTATACTTACTAAGTAATCTTTTAATTGAATGCGGGCCCGGTGCAGGTAAACTTTTACCTGGCTGCTATTAAGCCCGGTTATCTGCCCAATTTCTTCATAACTATAACCTTCATAATCCTTCAGCATTACTAAAGATCGTTGCGTTTCGCTTAACCTTGCCAAAGCTTGCTGTAAAACTGCTTTTGCATTGTGCATCGGCTTATGAACTATCTGAACATCTTCACGAAAATCTTCTTTCAAACTAATTCTTTTCACCTTTCTCAGGTGGTCGATCATGGCATTGTAAGCAATGGTAAATAAATACGATTTGCTTTTTTCACTTTCAACATCCGCCCGGTTGCGCCATAATTTTTCATAGGCTGTTTGCACAACATCACGAGCATCTTCTTCGTGCCGCAAATTTTTTACAATAAAGCGGTACACGTTGTCGGCGTGTTGTGTTACACAGTCATTATATTCTTTCTCGGTCATAAAACAGTGTGCAGTTGGCTTAATCTATCGGTTAAACGGTTGTAATCTTAAAAAGTTACAGCAAATTTTATTTTCTTTAATAATTAGTTACCGAATTGATAAACTGTCGGGAAAGAGATTCCCAGATGAGTTCTGGCCCGTTTACATTTTCTATGGTATTAATACATTTGGCTTTTACGATGCAATCTTTTGCAACAGGTGTAGCAACTGAATAAAGCATAAAAAGAAGTAATCCTATACTGAAAGCCGCAATTATAAAACTTGGGGTGATTCGAAGCTTTCTCATTGTGTTTGGTTTAATGGTATGACGAATGTAGACGGAGTTATGTTACAGGTTTGTAAAAAAAAGCATCAATTGTAATTTTTGATGCTTCAATTGAAGGATTGCTTAATCTCCTATTATTTTTTTAATCCAGGGAAAACCAATCACCAGCAGCATATATACTTAACTGTACATTTTTAAATTTTATCAGTCCCGCTTCTGTTATTTTCACGTCTTTAGGTTGTTTTAGCACAATTACCTGGCTTTCACCGGCTACCAATGCTTTATTACCATGAACAATAATTGCTGTAGCCTCATCAATACCAATAGATGGCCATTTAGGAAATTGGGATAGCGCTGAAAGTAAACGGTTGTACCTGCTTCTTGCAATAAAATGCTGGTCAATAATTGCTGATTTTACCAGGCCAAGTCCTTCAGTAAACTCAATATTTTTATCCCAAACCTTTTTGAATGTGGCATTATAAGTTGTATCACCTTTTAGTTCCCTGCCTGTAATCATGTATTGACTCATTACGGCTGCGCCTGCACTTGTTCCGGCTATGGTTGAACCTTTTTCGTAGGCTTCATGAATAGCATCGTAAATAGGCGTACCTAAAACAACTTTCATAAACCGGCTTTGGTCACCACCTGCAATAAAAATTAGCTTTGCTTTTTTTAAAGAATCAAGCCAAGCGGTTTTACTTTTTTCTTGTTCTGTAAAATTAAAATTGACAATTGCATTCGTGCAAAGCTTTTCAAGCGATTTTTTTATATAATGAAATGCAGTGTCTGTTTCACTGCTTGCCATAGGGAGCACAACAATATAATCTCCCTTTTCCATCCTTGCAGTATTCAGCATAGTCTTCATCAATTCTGGCGATCTTTTGCCACCCCCAATAATGAATAGACTTCCCTTTGGCGAGGTGTTATTTTGACTTATAGCAGAATTGAAAACGAAAACAAGCATGCAAAAGGCAAGGATTTTATTCATGATTATGAATTTAAATAAAGTAAGTGAAAGGTATCGGACCCCACTAATCGTAAAGGAATAATACCATTGATAAAATTCATCTGTGCAAATCAAATACTTCTACCTTAAATTTAAACTCTTTATAATGTATTTTTTCCCATGTAGGGTTCATTTTAAATTACAACAAACACAAGTGTTATGAAGTGGAGCTTTTTTAAATTTCAAAAAAGAATGCTTTGGTTTTTGCCTTTAATTATTTTGTTTTCCTGGGCACAGAAGCCAAACGACTTGCAGGTTCCGGTTACGTATTACAAATTGCAGAATGGGTTAAAGGTTGTTTTATCGCCTGATAAAACGGCACCAACAATTGCCGTAGGCGTTTATTACAATATTGGTTTTCGTATTGAGCCCAAAAACCGAACGGGCTTTGCGCATTTGTTCGAACACATGATGTTCCAGGGATCGGAAAACCTGGGTAAAATGGAATTTATACAATTGGTACAAAAAAACGGTGGCATACTAAATGGTTCTACCCGGTTTGATTTTACTAATTATTTTGAAGTAATGCCGGCGCACAAATTGGAAACCGCTCTTTGGGCAGAAGCTGACCGGATGAAAGGTTTAAAGATCACCCAGGAAAACCTAACCAACCAGCAGGGTGTGGTAAAGAACGAAGTAAAGGTAAATGTGCTGAACCAGCCTTATGGCGGCTTTCCATGGTTAGATATGCCGCAGTATGCCAATAAAAACTGGTACAATGCGCACAATTTTTATGGCGATTTGGCCGACCTGGACTCTGCAAAACTGGAGGACGTCGCATCCTTTTTCAAAACTTTTTATGCGCCCAATAATGCTGTTCTGGTTATTTCGGGGGATTTTGAAAATGAGGATGCAAAAAAAATGATCGAGAAATATTTCAGTAAAATACCTGCTTCGGAACTACCTGCAAAACCAGACCTCACCGAACCGCCTCAGGAAAAAGAACAGCGTTTTGTAAAGGAAGATAAACTGGCAAACAAACCAGCTATAGCTATTGCTTATAAAATGCCGGAGCGCAATACCCCGGAATATTATGCAATGGGTTTGATTGACCAAATTTTATTACAGGGTAAGGATAGCCGTTTGTATCAATCGCTTGTGCAGGAAAAAGGATATACAGGAAATGTTGGAGGAGGAATTAATATTGGTTTGGGAAGTATGTTTGATTATAACGGTCCAATGCTTTGGACTTCAAGCCTCATCTACGATTCTACTCTTTCACCCGATTCAATAATTAAGCAATACGATATAGAAATAGAAAAGATCAAATCTGTAAAAACAGAAGATATTCAACTTGCGATGGTTAAAGCCCGTTCCGGTTTATATGATGCCATGGGCGGCACTTTTGGAATTGGAAAAGTAAACCTGCTGGCTTGTTTTGCACTATTTGATGATGATCCATCAAAAATCAATAAAATTGAAAGCGAGTTTAAAAAAGTAACGCCTGAATTAATTAGGGCAACAGCCGAAAAATATTTGGCCCCAACAAACAGAACCATTTTAATTATTGATCCTAAAGCATCAAAATAATGAAAGCACTTATAAATAGTATTGCTGTTGTAATGAGTTTATTTCTCTTGCAACCGCTGTCCGCACAAAAACAAACACCGCCTGCAGGTGGCAAAGCAAAAGATTTTAAATTATCAGAAAAGTCCAAACAAAAACTACCCAACGGGTTAGGCACAACCTACGTTCAATATGGAACATTGCCGAAAGTGAACATTTCACTGATCATCAAAACCGGTAATATGCATGAAGGTGCAAACGAAGTTTGGCTTGCTGACTTAACCGGCGAAATGATTCGAGAAGGCACGGCCAAAATGAATTTTGCAGAGATTTCGAAAAAAGCAGCCATGATGGGCGGCAATCTTAATGTAAGTGTTGGTGTAAATCAAACAACTATTAGCGGTTCTGTATTATCGGAATTTGCGCCTGATTTCATCAAGCTTATATCTGAGGTTATACAACAACCCGCTTTTCCTGAGAGTGAAATTGAACGTTTAAAAAGTAATCTTAAGCGCAATTTAGTAACACAAAAACAAGATCCCCAGGCACAAGCAGAAGAGAAATTTTACCAGGCTATTTATAAAGATCATCCTTATGGAAGATATTTTCCTACGGAAGAAATGCTGAATAGCTACAAACTCCAGCACGTTAAGAAATTTTACCAGGATAATTACGGCGCAAAACGTTCCGTATTATATGTCGTTGGAAAATTTGATGAAAAAGCTGTAAAAGCTGCCGTAAACAATTCTTTAAGCAAATGGAAAGCGGGCCCCGCGGTAAATTTTCCAAAGGTGACAACTGCAAGCATTACCGATACCCTGATGTTAGATAGAAAGGGATCGCCGCAAACCACCATCATGGTAGGTTTGCCGGTGGCAACGCCCAATGATAAAGACTATGTGCCAATGCTGGTTGCAAATTCCTTGCTGGGTGGTTCTTTCGGCTCCCGCATCACTTCAAATATTCGCGAAAACAAAGGCTACACCTATTCTCCTTACAGCTCAATAAGCAACAAACTGGGTAGCACTCTATGGTACGAAGCAGCTGATGTTACGACGGAACACACGGTTGCTTCTTTAAATGAAATTGAAAAAGAGATTAAACGTTTGCAAATGGAGCCGCCATCAAAAGATGAACTTCAGGGCATTCAAAACTACGAGGCAGGCATATTTGTATTACGTAACTCCACGCCAGGTGGTATTATTGGTCAATTAAATTTTCTTGATTTGTATGGTCTTGATGATAGTTTCCTCACCAACCTGGTAAAAAATATTCATAGTGTAACACCAGAACAGGTTTCAGAGATCACCAAAAAACATATCCAGTATGATAAAATGGTTAAAGTGATGGTAGGTGATACTGAATTAATTAAGCAACAAGTTGAAAAACAAAAAGCAGCGGCAAAAACATTTTAGAAATACATTCATTAAAAAGCCTCCTTCTGTGTAAGAAGGAGGCTTTTGTATTTTTTATACCTGAGAGTACCAATATATTTTAAGAAGTCGAATGGTTGATAAAACTAAAATCCTGCAAAAAGCAAAGGGTAAAAGCTATTGTTAGCCACCGAAATTGAAGAAGATTTAAAACCGGCTTGCACCAAATGAGTGTTTTCTGTTTTGATATCTTTCTTAGCAATGTTGTGAGATGTGCTTTGGGAACTAACAGCGGTCATTAATATGGTCATTACAATTGTAACGAAAGCTGAAAAGGAAAGGAGAGACTTAAATCGCATAGGGGGTATGGTTAGGGGCGACGAAACTAATGCATTTTGCCTTCTCATCCAACAGATGAGTAAAAATAATTGTTTGTAACCCTGTATTAGCTAATACATTCTTAATTCAAACTTCTTCATTTTCCTTTTCAGGTGCAGCTTCACCTTTAACCTGCGCATCATTTTTCTCTTCTGTCACATCCTTAGTTAGTTCTGTTTCATCGGGGTTAAAAGTATTGACTGCAGCCATGCCTTCAATTGGCGATTTTTCATTGCTGCCGGCGGGATCGTATTGTTTTTCTTTCATCTTTTTATCATAATAAAACTAAAAAGCCGTGCCAGATGTGGCCTTTTTTAAATTAGGTATGTTATATGCAGTAATTTTGTTATTAGAATCACCGGCCTTCAGTTTCACGATTATATATGGTGTTGCCAGGCGTAAATAGTGAGTTATGGGAAAGGTATATATGCTTCTGCGGAATAATGTTGAAGCGGGTCCTTTTGGTTTGGAAGATTTGTTGAAGCAAAATCTTCGCACCTCCGATTTAATTTGGGTAGAAGGAGAAAGTACGTTGTGGCAAGAACCGTCGAAATTAGAAGAACTAAAGTTTGCACTACAAACACCTCCCCGGCCAAAAATTACTTCTAAATTTTGTGCAACTGCTGCAGCTAAAGCACCGATTGTCCCTAATCCATTTATTGACCAAGGCGCTAGACTAATTTCCATGGGGCAAAACAGGGAAGCGGCTGCTTTTCCACGTACGCAAACCGAAAATATTGAAAGAAAACCAGAAGTAAATTATGAAAGAGATGATTTTCCATCTCACCACCAGGCAGCTTCAAATACAATCGGTTTATCAACTCCATTTCTTGAGGAAAATAATGATAGAGTAGAGCTATTTATTCATAAAAAAAGAAGAAACCAGGTAAACTTGCCCGAACTGCTCGCAGCAGGTTTGGTTACAGCTTTTGTAGCCAGTGGTTTGTATGGTGGATGGACAATCATTAATAAAAAAGAGGACAGCGATTTTGTTACTACCGCGATACCTGTTCAAAATTTCGAAGTGCCTTCTGACCATTATGCAAAACCGGCCATTGTAAAAAAAGAAGTATTACCAATAAACGACAGCACCCAAAAAATCAACCAACCTGTTGCTGTACAAAAAGTGCCACCTAAGAAAAAAACACCCAAACCAAATGCTACTCTTGCTGCTGTAAGCAAAACAGATTCTACTAAAAAACAAGATACCCTAATTGAAACGGCGCCGGTTGTATCAAAAGAAGAACCAATACAGGTCGAGGCTGAACCTGAAAAAACCGAAGTGGTACAACAACCCGAGCCCCAAAAAAAGTCCTTAGGGCAATCCATTAAAAATCTGTTTAAGAAAAAGAAAAATAAAACGTCTGCAGAACCTGTGGATGATAAAAATGAAACGGACAGTTTAGATAATTCCGAAAATTAATTCAAGATTATTTTCGTTTGTGCTATACCGTTGTAAATTGTTGTAATAATTTAATCATCTCCTCGTTTTCCTGGAGAATGGCATGGTCCAATGGCGTTTTACCACGGGAATCCTTTAAACTTTGGTCGGCGCCGTTTTTTAAGAGCATCTCCGCAATTTCCAGATGCCCAAATGTTGCTGCGAAAGTTAGCGCAGGTGCGCCTTGCGAATTTCTTTGGTTTACATCTGCGCCCGCTTCTATCAGCATCCTGGCAATTTCTTTATAGCCTTTAAAACATACACCCATAAGGGCCGTATTACCCGACATATCTGATTCCGCTGTGGTTGCGCCTTTGCTTAATAAAAATGCGACAACCGAAGGTTGGTTATTGTATACGGCAATGATCAATGGCGTAAATCCTTTTGTGTCTTCGGTATGTATCAGTTCCGGGTTTGTAGCATACAATGCTTCTACTTGCTTAATATCTCCTTGCCTGCAAGCATCATAAAAAGCTACCTGCTCTGTGAATTCCATTTTTATTATTTGTCCACAAAGTAACGATGTGTTTTTATAGCAAAATCCTTCAACAATTAATTAATCTACTGGTCTACTTTTCCTTTAGGCATGCTTTGTTTTTCATCAACAGTGGTAATTTTTAAATCAAGTTTTACCAACTGCGGTGTTGCTTCTTTGCTGGCTGCCCCTTTTTTATTTACTGTGGTTTTTTGCTCTGTTGCTTTCTGTTCAACTTTATCTTTATCTACTTTGGGAGTTTCTGTCTTAGAAGTATTTTGAGCTTCTGCATAACTGCATACGGTTAAAATAAACGCTGCAGAAAAAATAAACTTTTTCATGGCTAGTGATTTATTTAAAAAAGAAAGAACTGTCCTAAATAGCCTCAAAATCTAAGCCACACAATGCTTTTATGGCGTTTAAGGATGGATAAAAAAACACAACTGCTATCTGTTATATATTTGCGCACTAAACTTTAGGTATGAACGAAAACTTTGTGCAAAGAATAGCATCAGAGATCGGTGACATAAAAAATTCAGGATTATATAAAAACGAAAGAGTAATTACCTCGCCGCAAGGCCCTGAAATAACAGTAAATGGCAAGCAGGTTTTAAACTTTTGCGCTAATAATTACCTTGGTTTATCCTCCCACCCAAAAACAATTGCAGCTGCACATAAGTATATCGATTCTCACGGTTATGGAATGAGTTCTGTGCGTTTTATTTGCGGCACGCAGGATATTCATAAAGAACTGGAACAAAAATTAGCGAAATTCCTGGGTACCGAAGACACCATTTTATACGTAGCCGCTTTTGATGCGAATGGTGGCGTGTTTGAACCTTTATTTGGAGAGCAAGATGCAATAATTTCTGATTCTTTAAACCATGCCTCCATCATTGACGGTGTAAGGCTTTGCAAGGCGCAGCGGTTTCGTTATGAGAATAACAATATGGATGAACTGGAAGCTAAGCTGAGAGAATCAGCAGGTTGTCGCAATCGGATTATTGTAACAGATGGCGTGTTTAGCATGGATGGCACTATTGCGCAATTAGATAAAATTTGCGACCTCGCCGATAAATACGATGCTATTGTAATGGTCGATGAGAGCCATGCATCTGGGTTTATGGGAAAAACAGGCCGCGGTACACACGAACACAAGGGTGTTATGGGTCGTATAGATATTATTACCGGCACATTAGGCAAAGCCCTGGGCGGGGCTTCCGGCGGTTTTACCAGTGGACGCAAAGAAATTATTGACATGTTGCGCCAAAAAAGCCGCCCTTATTTATTCTCCAATACGCTGGCGCCTTGCATTACAGGCGCTTCTATTGCCGTACTGGATTTAATTAGTGAAAGCACTGAACTGCGCGACAAGCTTGAAAAAAATACGGTTTATTTCAGGTCAAAAATGACCGAAGCCGGGTTTGATATTAAACCGGGCGAACATCCAATTGTTCCGATCATGTTGTACGATTCGGTGTTAGCAGCTCAATTTGCCGATGCATTGTTGCAGGAAGGTATTTATGTAATCGGTTTCTTTTTCCCTGTAGTTCCTAAGGGGCAGGCTCGCATCAGGGTACAGATCAGCGCAGCCCACGAGCAGGCACATTTGGATAAGGCCATTACAGCTTTTACTAAAGTGGGTCAGCAGCTTGGCGTAATAAAATAAGGTGATTTAGCCGGCGCCATTACTACTATAATGCTTTGGTTGCCACGCTCGTTTCATCTTTGGTGTCGCTGCGGGGCACAGGGCAAAATGCTGCCTGCACTTGCAAAAGTCAAAATCGCCTGTTATTTTTACCCCCGCCTCGCAATATTTACTTTTTACTTCCGTTTATCCTTTGATGGCTCAATTCGACCCTCCAATCCTGAACAAACCAATATTGTTCACCTAATTAACATCTGTACAAAGCATGAAAAAGTTTTTATTAGCATTTGGTTTTGTTGCCTTAATTACCGTAAGTATGAGTTCCTGCGTTTCCATGAAAAGAGATTGCCAGGGTAGAAAGCATACACGTTTAGCCAACGGCATTTATTTATAGGTTTAATTTCTTATTAAATATTTACTGCAACATTTAATCATGTTGCTTTTTTATTTTATATAGGTATTAATTCCTTAACCAATAACAAAACCTGCCCTTCAACCGGCAAAGCCGCCTTCACCCATACCTTTACAAAAATTGAAAATAGAATGAGGATTTTTTCCGTGGCGATCATTGCATCTTTTTTATTTACCGCCTGCTCTCCAAATAATGTAACAAAAGACGATTCTTTAGGCAAATACTTTAAAGAAAATAATGTAGAAGGCTGTTTTGCTTTGCTGGATAATGGAACAGGCCAGTTCACTGTTTACAACCTGGAACGCTACCGCGATAGTGCTTATTTGCCTGCTTCTACTTTTAAAATCATCAATTCTCTAATTGGTTTGCAAACAGGCAAAATCGTTAATGATAGTATGGTTATCAAGTGGGATGGAATTAATCGTGGTCGTGCGGAATGCAATTCGGACCTAACAATGTATGATGCTTTCCGTATTTCTTGCCCGGCATGGTACCAGGAAATTGCCCGAAGAATTGGCAGAGATACCATGCAGCATTGGGTTGATTCACTTTCCTACGGCAATAAAAAAATAAGCAGCGTTGATACTTTTTGGTTAGATAATTCGCTCAAGATCAAACCAGATGAGCAATTGGGCTTAATGAAGAAACTTTATTTTAACGAGTTGCCTTTTCATAGATTAAACCAGGAAATTGTAAAAAGAGCCATGCTATGGGAAGACAATACCAATTATAAATTAAGTTACAAAACTGGCTGGGGCTTTAAAGAAAATGGGAACAGTCTTGCCTGGATGGTAGGTTGGATCGAAGAAAATAAGCATCCATTCTTTTTTGTGCTGAACCTGGAAACACCAGATAAAAACGTGGACATCCCGGCAATCAGGGCAAAGATTTTAAAAAGTATTTTACAACAATTAGATTTTATGAAAGGCAAAAGGTAAGAGTGATGCTTTTTCTTAAATTTTTTTAATCATTATTAGCATAGGTTTTGCTAAAACACACATTAAATGTTCGACCTCCAATTTCAATATCCCCAGGCATTGTGGCTTCTTGTTGCGGTTCCTGTGTTGCTATTCTTGTTCCTGTTTTATTTGCTTTGGAGAAAAAAAGCGGTAAAAAAAATTGGTGATCCCGTACTTGTTAAAGCACTTTATAAAAATCATTCTCAAACTAAAACCATTATAAAATTTTGTTTGTTACTTGTTGCATTTGCCTTGGGCTGTATTTCCCTGGCTAATCCACGCAGGGCAGAACCGGGAGGTAACAGCGCAAGAAAAGGAATTGATGTAATTATAGCTTTGGATGTAAGCAACAGCATGTTGGCAGCTGATGTATCAATTACAAGGCTGCAAAAAGCAAGAGAGTTTATTAATAATTTGGTTAAAGCCATGCCGGAAAATCGATATGGTTTGGTGTTGTTTGCTGGTCATGCTTATGTGCAAATGCCGTTAACTTACGATCACAGTGCAACCTCCTTATTTGTTGCTTCAGCAAATCCATCAACCATTACATCGCAAGGAACAGGTATTAAAGAGGCGCTTGATAAAAGTGAAATTGCGTTTGCCAATTCTGAAGACCGTTACAAAGCCATTGTACTCATTACAGATGGCGAAACCCATGACGAAGGTGCAGTAACAACAGCTACAGAATTTACTTCGAAAGGAATAATGATTCATACGGTAGGTATTGGTTCTGCAGAAGGTGCAGCTATTATCGACCCAGTAACAAAAGAATATAAAAAAGACGGATCCGGGAATGTTGTTCTTTCAAAACTCAACGAACAATTATTGCAACAAATAGCTGCAGCTGCAAATGGTAATTATATCAATTTAAAATCCCCAACCGATGCTGTTGCACAATTAAAAGCCGAATTTGCTACCGCGGAAAAAAAGGCATTAGTTGATACTTCACTTTTGAATTATACCTCTTTTTACTGGTGGTTTACGGCTCCCATGCTTTTGTTATTGATGATGGAAGTTTTTTTTCCTGACCGTAAAAAGGTAAAAATATGAATGCCATAAAACTTGTTGTAACAATAATCACATTTCATGTAGCATTCATTTCATTTGCACAAACAAATGATGCGCTTGCAAAAGGAAATGATTATTATAAAGAATCTGTTTTTGACCTCGCAGAACGCCAGTATCGTTTAGCATTGGAACATGATGCGACAAATATCACTGCTCAATATAATCTTGCAACTGCATTATACAGGCAAAGAAAATTTGCCGAGGCAATTACAGTTTGGCAAAATATGCGCAACAATCTTAACAATAAGGAATTAAAAGGATCATCTCATTATAACGAAGGCGTGGTTTATTCGAAACAAAAAGACCTGCTTAAAAGTATTGATGCTTATAAAGACGCATTACGCAATAATCCGGATGATAAACAGGCAAGAGAAAACTTACAGAAAGCATTGCTTGAATTAAAAAAGCAACAGCAGGATCAGCAAAGTCAAAAGAAGCAGCAGCCTTCCAAATTAAGTCAAAAGGAGGCGCAAAAACAACTAGACAAACTGCAACAAAAAGAAAAAGACATCCAGGAGCGGCTGCAAAAGCAGGGTCAAAAAGGTTCTTCTATGCCTAAAGACTGGTAAAAGTTAATACTTGGATGGTCTTTGTCAATATTATAAAGCCCTTTATTTGTTACTTAACTTTGCGCCAGTTTAAGTGTTATTACATTACCACCTTTGGTAAAATTTACATTGGCTTTAATTATGGATTTTTATTCCGAAAATTTTACAGCGTTTAAAAGATTACAAACAAAAGAGGTTAGGATAGGCGATCTTTTGCTGGGTAACGGGCATCCCATTCGTGTGCAAACTATGACCACTACAGACACCATGGATACCATGGGTACAGTGGAACAAACAATTCGTTGCATTGAAGCCGGTGCAGAACTGGTGCGCATCACTGCACCTTCTAAAAACGAAGCAGAAAATTTATTTAATATAAAAAAGGAGTTGCACCGGCGCGGATACAAAACGCCGTTGATTGCTGATATACATTTTACACCCAATGCTGCAGAAATTGCAGCCCGTATAATTGAAAAAGTGCGGGTGAACCCGGGTAATTATGTAGATAAGAAAAAGTTTGAACTGATTGAATATTCCGATGCTGATTATGCTGAAGAAATTGAACGTATTGGCGAACGTTTTACACCGCTAATAAAAATTTGTAAAGAGTATGGCACCGCCATGCGCATTGGTACCAACCATGGTTCATTAAGCGATCGCATAATGAGCCGCTACGGCGATACGCCAATGGGTATGGTGGAAAGTGCCATGGAGTTTTTACGCATTGCACGTGCAGAAAGCTATCATAACATTGTGTTGAGCATGAAAAGTTCAAACCCGCAAGTTATGGTGCAGGCTTACCGCTTGCTGGTAAAAACCATGTACACAGAGTTCAATGAAATTTACCCGCTTCACTTAGGTGTTACAGAAGCTGGTGATGGAGAGGATGGACGTATTAAAAGTGCAGTTGGCATTGGTACTTTATTGGAAGACGGCATTGGCGATACGATCAGGGTATCGCTTACTGAAGATCCGGAGTTGGAAATACCTGTATGTAAAGACATAGTCAAAAGATATGCTCGGACTACAACTAAAAGTAATTTAGAAGAAGTACCGGCAAGTCCCACTCCCTGGGAAGAAGAAAGCGAATCGGCTATATTAAATGGTGGAAATACGTACCAGCGCCGCGAAACTTTTGTTGTGAATGGAATTGGCGGCAATCATGTACCATCAGTAATTGCCGATCTAAGCAAACTAAAAAGTATTAGTGCAACAGATTTAATTAGTGTTGGATATACTTACAACCCAATTACTGATAAATGGAATATTGCTGATACGGCAGCTGATTATATTTTTATCGGCAACCGGTTAATAGACTTTGCATTACCGGGTACGCTCAAAGTCATTGTATATGCCGACGCATGGCAAAAAGCAGATGATAAAAAAACTTACTTTCCCATTTTTGATGAACCGGAATATGCAAGCACTGTGTACAAAAGTGAAGAAATGAATTTTGTCATGGTTGATTGTTTTACGCAAGGTTTGCCGGATATCAAACGGTTAAGTCAATTAGGAAAAGATAAAACTGTCATTCTTTGTTTGAGCAGCCAGCATGCCCACCCGATGCTTGCCGTTAGGCGCATGTTTACAGAGTTGGCAAGCAACGAAATAAAAAACCCCGTTGTACTTATTGTTGATAGTAATTGGCAAACTACCGATGAACACCTGATTCATTATGCAACAGAAGCAGGCGCTTTGTTGTTAGATGGTATGGGCGATGGAATATGTTTGGGTATGACGCCGGAAAGCTACCATACACAAGAGGCCAACATTAAAAATGCAGGGGGAAGAAATTACACCACCAACCAAACCGTAGAACAATTTATTAATAATACGGCTTTCGGAATTTTACAAGCGACACGAACTCGAATTTCAAAAACAGAATACATTAGTTGCCCCAGTTGTGGCAGAACGCTTTTTGACTTGCAGGAAACAACTGCAAAAATTCGTGCGGTTACCAATCATTTAAAAGGATTGAAAATTGCCATTATGGGCTGCATCGTTAATGGACCTGGTGAAATGGCGGATGCTGATTTTGGTTATGTTGGTAGCGGCGCAGGTAAGATTACTTTGTACAAAGGAAAAGAAGTGGTAAAAAGAAATGTACCAAGCGAAATTGCGGTTGACGAACTGGTTAATTTATTGAAAGAAAATAATGCGTGGGTGGAAAAAGAAGTGCATGCCTGATAATATAATTTTAATAAGGTAACTTCTTACAAAAAGCGCAATAGAATTATTAGAGTTGAAGAGTGCGACGCAAGGAACGATTAACAGGATTACAAAAGCTGATTACATAATAAATGCAAACAGATTATTTAGTTATAGGCTCGGGAATAGCAGGATTGACATATGCTTTAAAAATTGCGCAGCATTTTCCGGATAAACAGGTAACCATTGTTACAAAAGCTGCTGCGGAAGAAACCAATACAAAATATGCGCAAGGCGGTGTTGCTGTTGTAAATGATCTTGAAAACGATTCCTTTGAAAAACATATTGAAGACACTTTGATTTCAGGGGATGGTTTATGCAACCCGGAGATTGTTGAAATTGTTGTAAAGGAAGGCCCGGCAAGGGTTCAGGAAATTATTGACTGGGGAACCAACTTTGATAAAGATGCCGGTGGCGATTTTAAATTAGGAATGGAAGGTGGTCATTCGGAGTTTCGCATTCTGCATTATAAAGATGTTACAGGCAAAGAAATTGAACGTGCATTACTTGCTGCCATTGAAAGGTCAAATAATATAACGCTGATAAAAAATTGTTTTGTACTCGATATCATTACACAACATCATCTTGGTTATTTGGTAACCAAAGCCACTCCCGATGTTAACTGTTATGGTGTGTATATTTTAAATGAGCAGAGCAATCACATAGAAAAAATACTTTCTAAAGTAACCTTGCTGGCAACAGGTGGCAATGGCCAGGTTTATCGTACTACTACAAATCCATACATAGCAACAGGCGACGGCATTGCGATGGTTTACCGTGCTAAGGGTCGAATTGAAAATATGGAATTCATACAATTTCACCCAACTGCTTTATATGAAGCCGGTAAAAGAGGACAGGCATTTTTGATTACAGAAGCGGTCAGGGGTGATGGTGGCATTTTGCGCAACAAAAGCGGCGAAGCTTTTATGGAACGTTACGATGATCGCAAAGACCTTGCGCCGCGTGATATTGTTGCACGTGCCATTGACAGT
>JAKFCI010000490.1:0-27076 GCA_036676725.1 Chitinophagaceae bacterium | reverse complement strand
GGAGCTTCTATTCTTTCGAAACGTGCAACACCAATTTTTTCGCCGATAGAAGACAACTTATCGTTGATCAGATCAGCAACTTTAGCAGTGCCCACAGTTACTTCGTTTAATTCTTCAGCGCTTTTTACGTTGTTTGCAACAGCTGCATCAGCAATGCTATGTGCAAAAGCAACGAAGTCTGCATTTTTAGAAACGAAATCTGTTTCGCAAGAAATAGTAACGATAAAACCAGTTTTGTTATCTGCTGTTGTTTTAGCAATAACAACACCTTCTTTTGCTTCGCGATCGCTACGCTTTGCAGCTACTTTTTGGCCTTGCTTACGCAACCAGTCAATAGCCGCTTCAAAATCGCCACCGGTTTCGGTTAATGCTTTGCGGCAATCCATCATGCCGGCACCAGTTGCCTGGCGTAACTTATTTATATCCTGTGCTGTAATTGTTACAGTTGACATAGTATTAATTTGAAATTTTGAAAATAGACCAATTGCAAAAGCAAAAATTGCCGGTATGCAACTGGGATACCCTTCGTGTTCAATAGTATTGCTGAATGTTGAAGTGTGCGACGCAACAGAAGTTCCATAGTAGTACTTCTGTTGGCCACAACATCAAATAACATTTATATTAAGAACTTAATGTTTAGATCATGGCAAAGCCAATTCTCTTTGCACCTTATCTTCTACCGCCACCAGGACCACGACCAGGACCGCCTGCACCGCCCGGTGTACGACGACGCTGACCACCAGCTGCGCCACCAGCACCAGGTCCACGACCTGCGCCACCACCCTGACCTGCACCACGACCACCACGTCCGCGACCGCCTTCAGCTTGTGCTTCGGCTTCTAAACGGGCAGCTCTTTTTTCGTTGTCTGCATCTGTTTGTGAATCATCGCCTTCTTCGTCTTTAGCTGCGTGACGCTCAGCCAAACCTTCTGCAATAGCAGCAACAATGTAGTTGGTAACAATTGCGATAGATTTAGTAGCATCGTCGTTTGCAGGAATAGCAAAGTCAACTTTATTTGGATCGCAGTTGGTATCAACAACGCCAAAAGTTTGAATGCCTAAACGTTTTGCTTCTGCAAGTGCAATATGCTCATGACCGATATCCACAATAAACAAAGCAGCAGGTACACGTCCTAATTGGGCGATACCACCTAATACTTTCTCCATTTTGTCTTTATCGCGGCTTAAAGTCAAACGCTCTTTTTTAGTAATAGAGTCGAAAGAACCGTCGCCCAACATTTTGTCAATGCTCTGCATTTTTTTAACGCTCTTACGAACTGTGTTGAAGTTGGTAAGCATGCCACCTAACCAACGCTCGGTTACGAAAGGCATGTTGATGCGCTGCGCACATTCAGTAACGATATCTTTTGCTTGTTTTTTTGTACCAACAAACAAGATCTTTTTACCGCTGCGTGCAATTTGCTTTAAAGCAGCTGCAGTTTCCTGCATTGCTTCGGTTGTTTTATTAAGGTCAATGATGTGGATACCTTTCTTCTCAGCGAAGATATAAGGCAACATCTTTGGGTTCCACTTCTTCTTCAGGTGACCAAAGTGTACGCCGGCCTCCAGAAGTTGCTGTTGTAGTGAAGTGTTATTTTCC
This sequence comes from Chitinophagaceae bacterium, assembly GCA_036676725.1. Taxonomy (GTDB): domain Bacteria; phylum Bacteroidota; class Bacteroidia; order Chitinophagales; family Chitinophagaceae; genus Flavisolibacter. Next base: position 25,476 of record JAKFCI010000490.1, on the reverse strand, counting down.
ATTTGTAATGTTTATTAAATGTTTTAATGTACTGTTTGTTAGTCATGCCTGGTTTCCGGTTTCCCACTGGAATAAACCAGGATGAGAAGCAAAAAACCAATAACGAATTATCTCTTAGAGAACTGGAAGCTCTTACGTGCTTTTTTATGACCAAATTTCTTACGCTCAACCGAACGTGGGTCACGCTTTAATAAACCAGCTGCTTTCAACACAGGGCGAAAATCAGGATTCAAGTCGATAAGTACACGGGCAATACCCAGCATAGCTGCTTCTGCCTGGCCTTTAACGCCACCACCTGAAGCATTGATCTTAACATCGAACTTATCTGCAGCTTCAACCGTTTTTAGTGGTCTTTCTACCTGGTTTTGTAAATAAACAAGGGGAAAGTAAACCTTGTAATCTTTATCATTTACAGTGATGTTGCCAGAGCCTTTAGAAATAAAAATTCTAGTTACGGCTTCTTTACGACGACCAACACTTGTTGTTTGTTTTTCCATTATAATGTAATTAGGAATTTAGTAATTAGAACTTAAGTTCCTTTGGTTGCTGTGCAGTGTGGGGATGTTGATCTCCGGCATACACAAATAATTTTTTGTACATCTGGCGGCCTAAACGGTTTTTAGGTAACATGCCTTTTACAGCTCTTTCAATAAGCACTTCCGGCCTGCGCTTTAAAAGATCTTTTGCAGTTTCTTCCCTGCGTCCACCCGGATATCCGCTGTAACGATCGTACAGTTTCTCATCCATTTTGTTTCCTGTTAACTTGATCTTGTCGCAATTGATAACGATTATGTAATCGCCACAATCTACGTGAGGGGTGTAGTATGCCTTGTTCTTACCGCGAAGGATCGCAGCAATACGAGCACACATACGTCCCACGGTTTGATTGGTACCGTCCACAATATGCCAATTGTGCTGTACGGTAGCCGCATTCGCATGCTTTGTTGTAAAATGTAATTTGCTCATTGATTTGTTTTTTGCGTTACGACCATCCTCGTAACTTTTTAAAATGAGGCGCAAAGATGAACCTTATACTTATTGCTGCCAAGAAATTAGAGATGTATTTTTTATAGCACCCTTATAACACATTGATTTACAATAAAATTTTTGACACGTTTTAAAAACCATTAACGAAATGGTGGGGATATTTATCTAAAAGTTCGATCCTGTTCGCCTCTTGACATCACTGCTTTCATTAATTCTGGCTAATTTTCAACCTTTGATGATGGACGAATCACCCATAAGGACGGTTGAAGTAACACGTTATGTTACGCCACTTCGCGAAGGCGGATCATTACCAGCCATTGTAGAAGCTGATGATGGGTTTCTATACGTTTTAAAATTCCGCGGTGCCGGGCAAGGAATAAAAGCCTTGATAGCTGAACTTTTAGGCGGAGAAGTAGCCCGTACCTTAGGATTTCGGGTGCCTGAAATTGTATTTGCCCAGGTTGACCCTGCTTTTGGCAGAACAGAACCCGATGAAGAAATACAGGACCTGCTAAAAGCAAGCGAAGGATTGAATCTTGCGCTTCATTATTTATCCGGTTCCATCACTTTCGATCCTTCCGTTACAAGAATTGACGGACTTACCGCATCAAAAATTGTTTGGCTAGATGGACTATTAACCAATGTTGACCGGACGGCTCGAAATACAAATATGCTTATGTGGCATAAAGAGCTTTGGCTGATTGACCATGGCGCATCTCTTTACTTTCATCATTCCTGGAATAATTGGGAGGAACAAAGCCTGAAACCTTTCACCCATATAAAAGACCATGTACTATTGCCATTTGCCAGCGAATTGAAAAATGTTGATGCAACTTTCCGTGACATTTTAAATGCAAATCGTATTAAAACCATCGTTTCATTTATTCCGGATGAATGGCTGATGAATGAATCTGCACCAGATGCTGATGCCAATCGAAAAGTATACGAACAATTTTTAAACAACAGGGTTGCCCATTCTTCCATTTTTTTAAACGAAGCACACCATGCCAGACAAGCATTTATTTGAATATGCCATCATTCGTGTTGTGCCGCGGGTTGAGCGGGAAGAATTCCTGAATGTAGGAGTGATATTGTATTGCCGTGACCTGAAATTTTTAAAAGCATTATATACAGTAAACAAAGAACGTTTGCATGCCTTATGTGGTAATGTCGACTGTGATGAAGTGAACGATCATTTAAATTCCATTACTAAAATTTGTACAGGCGACGCAAGTGGTGGACCTATTGCATTATTAGATCTTGCTTCCAGGTTTAGGTGGCTAACTGCCACCAGGAGCACGGTTGTGCAAAGTTCAAAAGTGCACCCCGGGTTTTGTACCAATGCAGATGAAACACTTCATAAACTTTTTCAGCAATTGGTATTGTAATACCAACAGGTTATACAAAAAAACTTTTCCATTCTTCAATTATTAGGCAATAGAAGAGCTATTGATTTAACTGACCAACCTCATTGTCCCAACTGACGGGGGTTAAAGCTTATTCATGCCATAGTGTTCTAACTTCCTATTCGAATAATTTGTAATTCATAAAAGTAACTGTTATGGAAAAGAGACTTCTACCAACAAAAAAATGGTTATGTTTTTTGCTGGTTCTAATGATTAGTGGAACTGCTTCATCGCAAGTTTTACTAGATCCAAAAACACAAAACCAGTTTGTAAATGCATTGCCTGTTCCTGGGGTTATAGATGGGCGTAATGGAGGTCTCTTTTCCATTGGTATTTCACAATTCGATCAATGGCTTGGCTTGATCGATCCCATAACAAAACAACCAATGAACACAACAGTTTGGGGTTACAATGGATCTTACCCGGGACCAACAATACTTGCAGAAAAAAATAAACCCATTGAGGTTTTTTGGAGAAATAATTTGGTTGATGGTAGCAATAATGTTTTACCTCATTTATTGCCTATAGACCCCACTATTCATTGGGCTTTAGAGGACAAACAAAACTGGCAGCAATATGGTGTGCCTGTTGTAACACATTTACATGGAGGACATTCAGAATCGGCAAGTGATGGATTGCCTGAGGCGTGGTTCACGCCGAACTTTTCATTGAAAGGGAAAGCATTTATTAAAGGAGATGCGGAGCCATACCATTATAGTAATACACAAGAAGCAGCTACTATTTGGTACCATGACCATGCTTTAGGCATTACGCGGTTAAATGTGTATGCAGGCATGGCTGGTTTTTATATTATTACAGACGACAACGAAAAAAATCTACAGGCATCCGGCAAATTGCCTGCAGCTCCATATGACCTTGGATTGGCGATACAAGACCGCATGTTTACAAATGACGGACAACTTTTTTATCCTTCAAAAAATGGCGAAGACGGAGCAGAACATGAGGAAATGCCTGACCCCAGTATTTTACCTGAAATGTTTGGAAATTTTATTTTAGTAAATGGAAAAACATGGCCCCTGCTTGAAGTGGAGCCACGTCAGTATCGTTTTAGAATGCTTAATGGATCTGATTCAAGATTTTATAATCTTTTTCTTTCCAGTGGGCAAAACTTTAACCAGATAGGAACAGACAATGGATTGTTGCCTTCACCCGTAATACAAAGCCATTTATTAATGGGACCCGGGGAAAGGAAAGATGTTGTTATTGATTTTTCAAACCCGGCTCTTTGGGGTAAAACAATTATTGTTCATAATAATGCAAAGACTCCTTTTCCAAAAGGAAAACCTGTTGACCCGCAAACCACCGGCCGCATCATGGCATTTAAAGTAAGCAAACCGCTTAATACCACTTACCCGCTTACTAATATTTCAGCCGGACTGCGGGCACCAATTCAACCTTTGCAAACCAATTTAGAACCACGCAAACTGATACTTTTCGAAGCAGAAGATGAATACGGAAGGTTGAAACCAATGCTTGGTACGGTTGAAAATGGTGTATTACAATTTCACGATCCGGTAACGGAAAACCCAATGTTGAATAGTACCGAAGTTTGGGAAATTTATAATGAAACAGAGGATGCGCATCCCGTTCATTTACACCTTGTAAGCACGCAATTGGTAAATCGCCAAAAATTTCATGCGAGTGTAAATGAGGATAATGGAAAACCCGGTGAGATTCGTCTGATTGGTCAACCAAAACCTCCATCTCCTGAAGAACAAGGTTGGAAAGATACATGGATCATGTATCCCGGAGAGGTTACAAGGGTAATTGCAAAATTTGATATTGAAGGCTTATATGCCTGGCACTGTCATATCCTTTCGCATGAAGATCATGAAATGATGCGGCCCTATTATGTTGGTGTAATGAAAAGTGACCCGATGATAAAAGCACCACCGGTACCGGAAGTAATTAGTAAAGAAATAAATCAATTAGCAGTTTGGCCTAATCCTTCTCATGGTATTTTTCATTTGCAGTTCAACCTGCAGCAGCAATCCTCGGTTGAGGTAAACGTTTACGACCAAAAAGGAAGCCTTGTGAAGAAAGTCTTTTCAGGTAAGCCGGGCATAGGAAAGCAACAACTAACGATTGATGGAAGTACATGGATGAATGGAGTTTATACATTCGAGGCAATCATTGAAAATAAACGACACGTAAGAACTGTTGTATTGTATAAATAAAGTGCGATCATTGATTATAATTTCATAACTAAAAAAAACAGAACGTAAATTGCTTTGAAAGTAAAAGCAATGGCTGAAACCATACGACCCCTGGGCAGAACAAAATTTGGAAAAGCAGAAGATAAGGATCATGTTATTGAAGAACAGGAAGCGTTGAATTTTTTAAATTCCTGGGTGGAAAATGAACGTTTGCGTCTGCACATGAAACAAGTTGCAGCGGTTATGAAAGCCTGGGCATTGGAGCGGGAAAAATTGCCTGAAAATGAAGCATATAAATGGTGGCTTGCAGGTTTATTACATGATGCAGATTGGGAAAAATATCCCGATGACCATTGTCGTGTAATTATTGAAGAATTAGAAAAACGAAATATTGATCCCTCCATCATTCAATGCATTGCCTCGCATGGACCGCGCCATTTTGGTGTAGAACCAACATCCACGATGGATAAGATGATCTATGTATTTGACGAACTCTCAGGCTTTATTCATGCAGCCGCTTTAATACGACCCACCAATTACGAAGGAATGGATGTAAAAAGTGTGCAGAAAAAATTAAAAACACCGGCCTTTGCTGCACAAGTTAGCCGGGAAGATATTGCGGATGCCATAGCAAGGATTGATTCGCCATTGGACGAAATCATAAATTTTATTATCGAACATCAAAAGGATGTTAAGTAATCATTTCGAATAATGATTACCGTTATTTTTTTAAGTAAACAGATTCTACTTCAATCGTCATTGGCGTTTTTGATGCTGCACCATCGCCAAAACTTATTTCTAATTTTTCAGCTTCCAAAATATTAAATGGAGTTGACCCTGCACTTTTAAATTTTAGCGGCAAAAACCCAGGGTATGGCCGTGGCAACAAAAGGAAATCGTCTTTTTGCAAACTGGTTAAAGGAATTTGGATTTCCTGCCAGCTTTGGGTTAAAGAAACCGAAGTAGAATAGGCATCAGCGTTAGCTGTGATCAGCGAAATTTTTGCGTTGGTATTTTGTTCAGACCTCGCTTTAATGACAATTGTCTTAAGCGAAGAAAGTTCTTCCTTTCTTCCTTTAATATCGTTACCAAAAAAATACTGCCAGCCAAATATTTGCCCTGTTTCATTTTTCATGGAAGCTTTTAAAACCAACTGGTTTGGATCTTCTGCAGTTAAATATTCAACTGTATTATTTCGCCAATCTGGATTATACAGCATGATCTTATTTCTATCGGTAGAAGCATTAAATAGTTCTAAACGGCTGTTTGCATTGGCAACAGAAGTAAGCCAACTCTCATTTCTATATTCATCCCACGCATAAGGATCACCGTTAAAGCCGCCGGGAAAAGTTATATATGTGGTGTCAGCTTTCTTTATTATTATCCTGTAATTGATCACACCTGGTGAAACCAGGTCAACCGGAACTTCTGTTTTGTAATTAAAGCCATACACATGCAGCATTTGGAGCGTTTTCCATTTGTTGGAGGAATTGCGTACTTCCACATTTATTTTAGCGGATGAATCAACCCCAATAATTTTAGCCAAAATATCAAAAGGCTTTCCTTCACTTACATTTCTAAATGGATGATGAATGACAGAGATTTTGTCGGAAGAATTTTTTGGAGCAAAAAATGTATTTGCTATTGAAGATTGATTAGCCCCTTTATGGCCTTTTTTTGAAACCACGTATACACCCGGTTGAATAAGAAACTGATTACCTCTAACAACTACTTTGTATTTGTTGTCTTTATCAATTGCCTCAATATTGAAATTTTCTGGTAATGAAGGCAACTGCAATTGCATTTTATTTTGTTTCCAAATTATTTCGGTAACCGCTTTATTAAGTGATGCTTTTTCAAATGGGTCATTTACTTTAATGGCATCTGGCATAACTTCCAGTCGCCAGCTATCTTTTGAAATTTTATCTAAAAAATATGCACCGGTTCCTTCGTATTGAATGACGGGAGAATTACCTACACCTGCAATATGTTTGAGCGTTGAACTATTTTTTGGTTTGGTTGAAGTGGAAGCAGAATAATAAAATTCAGCTTCACTGTTCATCTCGCTTAATTGTTCTTTGTAACTAACCCTAAATGCATCAAACAATGTATCCGCAGGATAAGTTCCGTAATTTTTTAACCGTGGCACTTTATGAAAAACTTTTGAAGCAATTAATAAACTGATTGCTTTTGAAGGAGTGTACGCCAGGTTTAAATAATGCGTTTGGTATTCTGTGTTTGCATAAGCAGTAGCCAAAGGATCATAGGCAAACTGTGTCGCCCATTGAAATCCCGCTGACCTAAAACTTCTTGCCATGGCCGGATACATGTATGATTCGTAAACATCGCCGGCATCAAATTCATACACCATTTTTGCTTTGTTCTTAAATGCAGGAATGGTATCGCCAAATGGAATTTTATAATGATCAACATTAGGTAAATAATTTCCTTCTAATGACCTGTTGGCAACCAATCCCGTCGGGTACCATTGAAAACTTACACCATCAATTGATGCATTGGCTACAACATCTGCATATGCCGGTGACTCGCTGATATTATAAAAAACAGGCTTGCTCCAACCTGCACTTTTAACAGCTTTCACCATGCGATCAATATAATTTCCGGCGCCTTTTTTTGTACCTGTATGCTTTGGTTCATTGTTTATTTCTAAAGCAATTATATCCACATCATTTTCGTAGGTAAGCTTTGTAAATGGATTTACATGTTTTAGTAATTGCGCTAAATAATTTTCCTGTGCTTTAATTGCAGCTTCTGTTACTAAAACCTTTTCTTTATTATAAATGCTTGAAAAACTACCGGTGTTTTCATCTTTTTCAGGGTAGCCATTGCCCCAAAATGCCAGCGGCGTAAGCACAATTTTTATTCCTCTTTCTTTAAGTTTCTTGATCAAATAATCAAACAATCGAAGGTGTTCATTCTGTTTCAAGTTTCCCAAAGAATCGGTGATTTCCGTATCCCACACATGAACCCTGAAAGCATCCAAACCTAACCTGGAAAAATGGTATACATCTGCATCAATTGCCTTTTCCAAATCAACCCCTAATTGTTTATGTGATCTATACCCATATGCAAAAGGAGTTGTGTAATTAATACCAAAAAAAGCTGCTTCTTTTCCATCTTTAGCGTAACGCATTATTCCCTGTGCGTCGATGTAAATAAGATTCTTACTGACCTTTTGTTGTGCCACAGAATCGCTGTTAACAAAAGAACAAAATAGGAGTACGTAAAAAAGAAACTTCTTCATTAAAAAAAATTACAGGATAAGCAAATGGGCAAAAATAAAAAAGCCGTTCTGGTGAACGGCTTTTTTTTAAACAAAGTTTGTATTAGTTAATTGTAACTGTTTGTGTGTTTTCATTTAAAGTAATCGTATAAGTACCTGCGGTAGATGGCGTTTTAAAATTGTCGCCGCCTTCCCACTTAATTTTACGAACACCAGCGCCACTTCCTGCACCGGCATCTTCGTAATCAAAAGCGCCCCAGCTGTTTCCTGCCAAAAATTTAATGTCTTTCCCAGCTTTCAAAGCAAGTGTAATTGTCCAAACACCATTACCGGCATAAGTCATTTGCGGCGAAGTACCAGGATCCCAATCATTCACACCAGCCTGATTAATTCCATCACCAACAACGCGCATTTCAGCAGCTGCGCTCATTTCGTATTTTACATTGTTCACATCACGACCATCCCAAATAACACGGTACCTGCCTGCAGTTGTAACATCTGGCATATTTGGTCCATTCACTTCTAAAGTGCTTCCACTGCCGCCATTCGATCCGTAGCTGCGTGTTTCTGTAACCGTATTGCTTCCGTTATTCCAGTCGTTATTGTCAATTAATTTCCAGCCACCAGTGGTAAAGGTTGTAATACCTACAAACAAGTTTGTTCCCGATGTACCTAGTGCATAGTTTGGAAATACATTTGCCGGCGTCCATCCTGCACCAGTTGCACCACCTACAAAACCCATTCTTCCTTCCCTGATATCATATTTCATATTAACAACGTCAATGCTTATGCGATAAAATCCTGAAGCAGGTACGGATAGGTTTGCACCACCCGAACTTAAATTACCACCGGAGCCGCCATAATTAACATCCCAACTACGGCCTTGTGTAATTTTAAATTCTGCATTTGCCGGTAAGTAAACATACATGTAGTACAGTTTATTTAATTGATCGGGGCGCAGATCACGAACGAACTCTGGTGCACTAGAGGGATCCCAATCGGAACCGTTACCTGTTGCACCCTGGTAACCACCTGGCATGTAAAATCTAAGTAAAGGCATGTAGGTATTAACGGTAACAGAAACAGCATTTGAATAGGCAACCGCACCAAGAGCAGTTGTTGCTTTAACCCTGTATTCAATTTTGCCAGTTGTGCCGCCAGCAACGCCTTCGTTTAAAGCGGTTAAATTTATTTCTCCTTTGGTCAAACCTTTTGAAAAAACTGAATTCCCAACCGCGATTTCCTGGGGTGAAGAAAAATTCTTTCCGGCAGAATCGTACTGGATTGTATAAGTTACTGTTCCTGTATACCCATTAAAAGATGGGGACCAGGAAAATGTCAGTGCATTTTGAGCAGCGGTATTTAAAGTACCTGTACTTGAAGTAGCGCTTGTCTCAAACACAGATGGATCTGTATATGGCGTTACTTTCACCTTTACAACGTTTGATGTATACCGTTCGTTGTTATTAAGGTAAGATGAATTTACACGAACATCAAGTGTATACGGTGTGCCCGGTGTAAAGCCATAATCCAATAAAATTGCATTTAATTCTTTACCGGTAAAAGATCCAGAATTTTTGCCAACGAATTCTTTGGTAACACTCTTTGAAAAATTTCTACCGGTTGAATCTATCTCTATAACAAACTTATAATTGTTGGAGTCTGTTGCATAGTTAGGATTGGTCCAGGAAAAAGTCAAAACATTATTTAAGGAATCTGATGGTTTGGCAACTACTTCTGTTGCAGAAGCAGTTAAAATAACAGCATTCCCTTCTTTGTAAACAGGAAGGTCATTTACTTTTGTACAACCTGCAATTAATAAAACTACGGCAAGTACAAAGGAGCATATGGAGAAATATTTTTTCATAACTCTTAATTAATCTTTTATTTATTGCTTAACAACTGTGTATTTACCGGTTTTAAAATTTACAGTGATCTTGTAAGTTCCCGCTGAGGGTGGCCCAGGAAATCCGGGATCAGAATCCTTTTTTTCAAATTCACCCGCATCCCATTTTCCACCTGCAAGCATGTGGTATTGACTACCCCATTGCCCATTCTCCTGTATAAGTTTGTATGCGCCACCGCCTGGCATTGTTAAGGTGAGCTCATATAAAGTATTTGAAACTGCCGTGAATTTCTGGGTCACATCTTCCGGAGCTGATAAAGGATTGTCCCATCCTGATGGAGCGGCGTCCCCTGTGATCCATAATGTTCCATTTGTTGGAATAGGAACGGCAACATCCAGGTAAGGAGTGATGGCAACATCAACAACATTTGAAATTAAAGGCACACTGCTATTAGCTAGCGTTGCTTTTACCCTGAATTGTACCTTGTGTACAATGTTTTCTACGAGGTTCAATTTCGTTAATAAAGTATTTAATTCTTTTACAGTAAAACTGACACCTAAGTTTTTGGAAATGGAAACTGATTGTTTGTCAGGACTGGTAAAATTTGCGCCTAAAGTATCAACTTCAAGAATATAAGTAACATCCTGTGAACTGACACCAGTTGTAAACCTGTAATCAGGATTTGTCCAGTTAAATTTAAGTGCAGTACTGCTTGCGTTTGCACCGCTAAGCACTAAAGCAGAAGTTGAGGAAGCCGAAAGTACAGGCGCCGTTCCTCCTTCAAAATATATTTTATTTTCATCTTTCTTGCACGACCAAACAAAGATGCCAAGTACTGCAGTAAAGAAAATTATTTTAGATAGCTGTTTCATAATTCAATGTTGATTAATATTAGTAACCGGTATTTTGATCGAGATTAGGATTAGATGTACGTACTGTAGATGGAACCGGGAAGATGTTGAATTTTGCATCAACAGCAGTACCTGATGCGACACCACCTTTCCATTGCCATAAGTAAGTGCCTGATGTTAATTGACCATACCTGATCAAGTCAGTACGACGATGTCCTTCCCAATATAATTCGCGGCCTCTTTCGTCTAAAACTGTTTGCAGGGTTAGATCAGAAGCGTTTAATTGTCCTGAGTTGGAAGGACCGAAACTTTCGCCGTAAGCCCTGTAACGAAGTTTATTCATATAGTCCAAAGCAGTAGCAGCATTGCCACCGGCACCGCCACGCAAATGGGCTTCCGCATAAATTAAATACATTTCAGCTAAACGAAAGACCGGAAAATCAATATCCGCAAAGTCCCTGTTTTGTGCATCAGAAACGGGTTGACCATCCGAACGAACATTTCTGAATTTACGAACATGAATGCCCTGCATAAAGTCGCCTACATTAGTAATCTCCGGGTTGCCAAGGTTTGTAAATAAAGCTCTTTGGTCTGTTGCACCGGTTGGATCGGGAAACAAACTAACAAATTGTTTTGTTGTTCTGTAACCATACCAACCACCGCCAACACCATAATCATTATGGTCATCGCCAGATGCAGCGTGTACAAGGAAAGTGGTATTACCGTAAGATTTGGTACGCAAACCATCGCAGTTAATGGCATAGATGAATTCATCTTTTTGCTTATCATTATCTGCCATAAATAGTTTTGCATAACCTGGCTTTAAAGTATAACCGGCATTAATTACTTTTTGCGCATAGGTAATTGCTTCTGCGTATTTGTTTGTTCCGGTATAAACGCCGGCATTTAAATACAATCTTGCCAAAAGTGCCCAAGCAGCGGCCTGGTCTACCCTGCCATATTCGATCGTTTTTGCAGGTGCTAATTCTGTTTCTATATCTTTTAATTCATTTTCGATATAGGTAAAAAGTTCAGCACGATTTTTTTGACCCGGTAAAGTTGTTCCAATCAAATCATTTTCTGTAATGAAAGTAGATTTACCAAACAGGTCCATCATGGCCCAATAATTAAAAGCACGCAGGAAACGAACTTCCGCTGTTGTCTTTTTTATTTCTTCTGCTTCTGCACCTGTAATATTTCTTGCCGCTAATTTGTCTGCTGCCGCTTCTCTTATATACTCATTACCAATGGTAACGTTGTAGACTAAACGAGAATAAAGTCCCAATAAAAACGGGTCGGAACTTGTCCATTTTAGGTTATGGAAATCTTTGATCGTCTGGTCATCCCAGGAAACAATGGCTTCGTCTGTAGGCAATTCCTGCGCATTAAAAAATCCGCGGATAAAAGGTGATTGAGAACCTTCATCTAAACCTTGAATATCAGAAGCACCAGCAGGTCCGGCATTACCAGTGGTGGCCATACCACCGTAAACTTTTGCTAATACCGATTTGTACCCTGCAGCAGTTGAATAAGTGCTTGCCGGTGTTAAATCGTTGCTTGGATATATATCTAACTTTTTTGCACAGGATGACACCGTTAAAAATGCGGCACACCCAATGACCAATTTATTTATTGTGTTCAGTTTCATAAATCAAATGCTGTTTGAATAAATTAGAAATCTAGGTTTACACCTAATGTATAAACACGAGGACGTGGATAAATGTTACCATCAATACCATTGTCGCTTGCATTTTCAGGATCCAATCCTTTGTACTTTGTAAATACAGCTACGTTTTGAATACTTCCGGAAATGCGAAGCGCAGCCTTGTTCTGAAATACACGACCAACATTGTATCCAAGGTTGATATTATCTAAACGAAGGAATGAGGCATTTTCAATAAAGTAATCAGATAAAAACTGGTTGTTTGAATTATTGCGGAAGCCTGTTTCCAAATAACTGTACGAAGCATTTCCAATATGATTGATTGGATTTTTTAATACAGATAATATACCGCTGCCTGCATTGTATTGGTTATACAAGTAATTACCAAACATACCATGCGCAGTCGCACCTATGCTGAATTTTTTATAGATCACTTGTGTGCTTAAACCAAGTAAAACATCGGCATCGGGTTTTTTATACAGGTACCTGTCATCGGCATTTATTGCACCATCGCGGTTAATGTCTTCATACAACCCTTCAATTGGTTTATTGTCTTTATCATATACCTGCTTGTAAACAAAGAAAGAGTTAGGCGATGAACCAACCACATTTTTACCAATAAAGTTACCAGTGGCAATGCCGATTCCACCAACATCAATTCCTTTAAAATTCGGATCCTGGTATTTTAATAAATTAGTGATCTCTCTTTTATTATAACCAAGGTTAAATCCAAAATCCCATGAAACATTCTTAGTAGAAATTGGCGTTGTATTCAATGTAAATTCAACACCGTGTACATCCATATCTCCAACGTTAGTGGTTATGCGATTTACAAAGTTGGCACCCGGCGCTACAGGAACATCACTTAAAAGATCACTTGTTTTTTTAGCATAGTAATCTAGAGAACCTGAAACCCTGTTGTTGAAAAATCCAAAATCTAAACCAATGTTAGAAGTTGCCGTGCTTTCCCATTTAATGGTAGCATCATAACCTTCCGGACGTAAAAAGGTGTAATAAGTATCGCCAAACATGTATTGAGCAGATGAATTACTTCTTGTATAACGCGTTAGGTAAGAATAGTAACCGATTCCTTCCTGCTGACCGGTTTCACCCCAGCTCAAACGAAGTTTTAAATCGCTTAAAAGATTTGTGTTCTTAAAGAAAGATTCTTTTAATTTCCAGGCAGCAGCAATGGCCGGAAAATAACCAACTCTTGTATCCGGAGCCAGTTTGGAACTTGCATCGCGACGTAAAGAAGCTGTAATTAAAAATTGCTCGGCGATATTAAAATTCACTCTGCCTAAATATGATTCCAATCGATACTTTGGATCATCGGTTAAAAAGGTTGGCTGAGAATTCTCAATTGTATCTTTCAACAAAGGCTTTAATGGGTTGCCAATTGGCCGGTAGCTAAAAGAAGAAAAATTGTAAACGTTGGTCAAAAATTCCTGGTAAGAATGTCCTACCAAAACATCAACCTTGGTTCTCAAGGATTTTATTTCCTTTTCATAAAACAATTGTACGTCGGCTAATGTATTTGCCTTTCCCTGCTCGTAGTGCGATTTTCTTCCGAAAGATTTATAACTGGTTGCGGACAAAGAATCCATGTTATCATTTCCCTCGCCTTTGGTTTTATCTAAACCTAAATTCAATAATACGTGGAGGTCAGGTAAAAAATGGAGTTTATAATCTAATTGAACATTTCCAATAAAACGGTTAACAACCGACCTGTTATCTCTTAAATTAATAAGCGCTAAAGGATTTCTTGTTGCCAAATCAATTGGATTGCCATCTTGTTGTAACCACTCGTAATAGCCTCCAAACTTATTTTCTTGATAAACGGGTTGTGTTGGATCGAAAGCGATGGCAGAACCAACGGCGCCCTGGTCGGAAAAATTATTATTGATCTGGCTTGCTTTTGCATTAATGTTTACTGCCAAATGCTCATTGAAAAACTTAGGCGATAAATTTAAAGAAGCTGATAAACGATCGAACTTGTTTTTTAATAAAACACCTTGCTGGTTTAAAAAGCCAACCGAAGCCCTGAATGGTAAATTACCAATAGCCCCACTTGCGCTCAGGTTGTTATCCAATCCCAACGCGGTTTGATAAATTTCATCCTGCCAGTTTGTATTTGCAGTTCCCAGCAGATTTTTATACGTGTTGCTGCCTGTTTCAGTTGCATCTTTCGTAATTATATCTCTAACCTGGTCGGCAGTTAAAACTTTTACCTGCTTCGCAACTTCGCTAACAGATAGTTGAGTATTGAAATTGAATCGAACTTTTCCTTTCGATCCTTTTTTGGTAGTAACAATAATTACCCCGTTTGAAGCTCTTGAGCCATATAGTGCAGTTGCCGATGCATCTTTTAATACACTTACCGATTCAATATCATTAGGGTTGATGGTACTTAATAAGTTACCTGTACCGGCAATACCATTTCCCTCTACAGGAACGCCGTCAATTACAATTAAAGGGTCATTGCTGGCATTTAAAGAAGCGCCGCCGCGAATACGGATTTTGCTTCCACCACCTGCAGAACCACCACCGGAAGTAATTTGTAACCCTGCCACCTTGCCCTGTAAAAGTTGCTCGGGTGAAGGAATAAATCCTTTTTGAAAATCTTTTGCAGAAACGGATGTAACAGATCCTGTAAGGTCACCTCTTTTGCGGGTACCGTAAGCTACGACAACAACCTCGTTGAGGTTACCGGCTGAAGTTTGTAAAACCACGTTAACCGTAGTTTGCCCGTTTAGGTCAACTTCTTTTGTAGCATAACCAACAGAAGAGAATACCAATGTTGTAGTTGTTGACGGAACAGTCATTGAATACTGTCCGCTTTCATTTGTGGTCGTGGCAGTGTTTTGACCTTTTATTGCAACTGTAACATTAATTGCACCTGCGCCAGTAGCGTCAGTAACTGTTCCGGTAATGGTTTTTGTTTGAGCAAATAAAGTTGTAGAAAGTAACAAGAAAAAGGCATGCAAAACAAGCTTGTTAAGCAATTTTCGGCGCATCATAAGCAATCATCGTTTATTAGTGTGTGAAGAATTCGTTAGTAATGTGTAACGAGTACACAATTTTAAATCTTTTTTAAGATTTGATGAAACTTTTCTCAACTTTTATTTTTAAACATATTAAATAAAATATTGATAGCGAGTTATTTAGCCTTCTGTTTTTTCTTTTGAAACGCCATTTAAACGAGGGGAATTTGGCTTTTTAGAAGCGGTATATCCTTTTTTAAATTGAGATTTGAGCGTATATAATTTACCCGGGCGGTGTGGTACGTTGTCTTCCATCTCGTTTAAATCATCCAGCCAGTTTTTCAGTACCATTCGTTTTCTAAAATTGCGCCTGTCCAGTTCTACCCCCAAAATGGCTTCATAAACATCCTGCAATTCTCTTAATGAAAATTTTTCCGGCAAGAGATTAAACACAATCGGGTGTTCCATAATTTGCTCTTGCAGGCGCTTTAAGCAATTTTCAAGTATCAGTTTATGGTCAAATGCAAGTTTTTCAATTTGGTTTACATTATGCCAGTGCAATTCATTTTCGGCCAACTGCAACTTGTATTTATTAATATCTATTAAAGAATAATAAGCCGTAGTTATAACCCGCCCGGAAGGATGCCTGTTTAATGCGCCAAAAGTATAAACCTGTTCCAGGAAAACATCTTGTAAACCGGTACGGGCTTCCAGTACACGATAAGGTGCGTCTTCCATATCCTCGTTTGGCTTTACCAGGTCGCCTAATAAGGACCATAGGCCTTCGAATTCTTTTAGATCGGATTTGATGAGTAAGACTTTTAGCTGTTTGGCTGCGTAACCAAAAATGACGCAGTCAACAGAAATAGCAATATTGAAAAAATCACTGTGCGTGGTTTTTTCAATTTCCGCCGTTTTTAAACGAAGTAATTTATCCATAGCATTATTGTAAGGTGGCAACTAAAACCTTGGTGGTTGTTTTATTGGTGATCTTGAAATAATATTTTCCTGCAGGAATATTCAGTTTTTCTCTGTCCAGCATAATAGTATGGCTGCCTTTTGTTTTAAAGGATTGGTGCAGGGTTGTAATAAATTGTCCTACCGAATTCAACAATTCAACTTTTGTAGCACCGCTTTGCGGCAGGTCCATCTTTATAGTAAAACCAGCTTTTATTGGGTTTGGAAAAACTTTCGCATCTATAATATGTATGCTTTGCGGAACGGTGAAAATGGGCGTAGTAGCTGTATTGTTTACATTTCTATTTAAATAAACATGGTATTCCCCGGGCTGTAAGGTTATCGTTTGGGCAGAACCGGTCGTAGTAAAAGTGCTGTTGTTCAGGAAATCGTACCAGGTACCTGCAGTTGGGAAAGTGACTGTACCTGTTGTTGAGATCACATCAAAATTGCCAACCACCATTAAATGCGAAGTATCGCCGCTTGATACTTTTATCCATTTAAAACCACCGCCTAAACTGCGCTCAATACTTCCTGATAAAAATGCATTTTTGTAAGCATTATGAAACCTAAGGTTGATTAATTTGCTATACACATCGTAAAGATTTTTTCGTCTTTGCTGTTGCTTGTAATCCCAACGAATAGGTTTTGGATCAACCCTGCAATTATTATTTACCGTGCCATTGGGGCAATAATTAATAGAATAATCATAACCCACTTCACCAAATTGCCATAGCATTTTTGGACCAGGTATGGTGAATAGAAAAGCGCCGTTCATTTCCATTCTTTTTAATGCGGTGGTCGTATCTCTCGTATTATAACCTCCTGTGGCATTACCAAAATTGATATTCTTAACCATGAGTCGTTCTTCATCATGGCTTTCCATAAAAGTTACCAGGTGCGGGTTGGTCCAACCCCGGGATGTATATATTCCACCATCGAAATTTGAATTTGGCAAGTAACCCATTGCAGCTTCCTGGTAGGCGCCGTTCATATTGCCCCACAATAACATTCCGTAATCCGACAATTCTTTTTCTTCACTGTTATCAGCGAAATGTTCCAGTATTGCATAACTGCCAGGGGACTTTAATTGCGTTGTATCATAATATCTTTTCCAAATGGCAATTCTTGAAGCATCATAATTACCCCAGGCGCCAACATTGCTGCCACTATTGATTTGCGTAAATCCTTTTGAAAGGTCAAAACGAAAACCGTCGATCTTATATTCCTGTAACCAATGCTCTACAACCCGGCTGGTAAAGGCACGTGTATCAAGACTTTCGTGGTTAAAATCGTAACCTACATTAAATGGATGTTTTGCTTCAGGATTGTACCAGGGATTGTTTGCCGCTGGCCGGTTATTGGCTCCATCAAAATACAATTGCACCATGGGCGATAACCCAAAAGAATGGTTCAGGGCAATATCCATAATAACTGCAATACCATTTGCATGGCAATGGTCAATAAACTCTTTTAAAGAATTTTTTGGCCCATAATATTTATCCGGCGCAAAGTAAAAATCCGGGTTATAGCCCCAACTTTGATTGCCTTCAAATTCATTAAACGGTAAAAGTTCAATGGCATTTACCCCAAGCGTTTTTAAATAACTCAAAGTATCCTTTAATGTTTTCCAATCATGCGCCTGAAGAAAATCACGTAGCAACAATTCGTAAATGATCAATCCTCTTTTATCAGGCCGGGCAAAATTATTTACTGTCCAGGTGTAGCCGGGTTCGTTGGTTTGCAAAACACTTACAATACCTGTTTGCCCTGCAGGGTAAGGTTTTAAATTAGGATAAGTAGAAGCTGAAATGTTTTGATCATTATTATTATACGGATCCAGTATTTTTTGTGCATAAGGATCTGCGATCTTCAGGTTATCATCTACCTTATATTGGTAAGCATACTCAACGCCTGGCGTTAAGCCTGTTAACCGGAACCAGAATTTTTTCCCGTCCGCGGTTTTATTCATGATATAATTGATGTCCGCTGTCCAGTTATTAAAATCACCAATAAGCGTAACTATATTTTTGCCTGCAGCAGGTGTTGATAAAACAAGGGTTACCGAAGTATTTCCTGGCTCATAATTAATTCCATCGCGTAAACCTGCCGGCAGCGCAGCTATTGGCGATGAAGCTGGCGAAACAAAAACATTAATGGTATCATACTTTACACTTGTTCCATCATTTGCTTCTACAACAATTTGCTGGTTTCCTAAATTAGTAATGGTACTTGAACCGGAAATTGTTTGCACGCCTGTTTGCGAAGCCACCTCAACATTGTTATGGTAAAGCTTCATATCAGACACTTTATTTGCTTTTGCATTGATCGGGAATGAAGTTCCTATCGCCCAGGTTTGGGATTCAGGCACCGGCTTAAAACGCGGTTCAGAAAAAGGCTGATCTATACGAACGGCAAGATTATTAGTATAAACAGGAATGTACATGTCGCTGGCATCGCTGTTTGCTTGCTTTTTTGCCCCATTTCCACTTCGGAATAGTATAGCTATTTTTTGAATAGTCTCCGCAGAGCCCACGCCATAATAAGCTTTCAAACTACCATTTATAGTAAACTGCCATTTATTTCCGCCGATGGAAATGGCTTGTAATGCTGCATTTGGCTGATTAAAATTCTGGCTAAATTTTACATACTTCCAATCGCTGGAGTTAGCGCTTAAATTGGTGATGACACCTGTATGTACATAAACATCAGTTGAGGTATGGTTCAATAAACCCATGTTTCCTTTTGAGGCATCAATTGTAATTACCAGGTTTTGTGCGGGATCATCTTCTTTTGGAAAAGGGGGCGTCCAGGATAATAACTGGGCGTTAAGGACAATACAATAAAAGGCAGTTAGAACAAACAACAGCGTTTTCTTCATAGCAAGCAAGTAAGGCTTAAAGATACATTATGTACTGAAAACACATTAATTGAAGGCAACTATTTTTCAATTAGCATCCAACCGCATTTAAAAACAGGATTAAAAATTCATCATCATGAAAGAACACGCTAGAAACTGATTGATTATTTTTAGGCCATATGGCTACTGAAAAAATAAAAGCACTTCAAAAACAAACAGAAAGCTTATTAGAAAAAGCCAAAAAAGAACAAATAAAACCACAGCAAATCGATGACCTTAGGGAAGTGCTTCGTTTTCATGAGTACCGTTATTACATTCAAAACGATCCGCTCATATCTGATTTTGAATACGACACCTTATATAAAGCACTGGAAGCAATAGAAAAAGAAAACCCTGATCTAATAACTGAAGATTCCCCCACGCAAAGAGTAGGTAAAGGACTTACAAAAGATTTTCCTTCGGCTCAACATCTTGTCCCTATGTTGTCGTTAGACAATTCTTATAACAGCGATGACCTGGTTGACTTCGACAGGAAGGCAAGAGAATTGACCGGTAAAACGGAAATTGAATATTGTGTAGAACCAAAGTTTGATGGGGCTTCAATTTCTTTACTTTTTGAAGATGACAAACTCGTTCGTGGCGCAACCCGCGGTGATGGCGTTTATGGTGATGACATTACACCAAATATCAGGCAGATCAGGACAATACCATTGACAGCAAAATTTTCAGAATACGGTTTACAAACAGTGGAAATAAGAGGCGAGGTTTTAATCAATAAAAACACTTTTAAATTATTTAATGAAGCCATAATTGCTGAAGGCGGAACGCCTTTAGCCAATCCACGCAATGCTGCAGCCGGAACATTGAGGATAAAAGATCCTTTAGAAGTAGGTCGACGAAAATTAGAAGCTTTCACTTACAGCCTTGGTTATTACAGCAACATAGGCGGCAAAGAAGAAGCGTTTAAAACACATTCCGATACTTTGGAAATGCTTTGGAACCTGGGCTTCAGAAGTCCTAAAAAGGAGCTGAAAATTTTTAATGGGATCAAAGATGTAATTGATTACTGTGTGCAATTTGAAGAAGGAAGGGATGCGCTGCCCTACGAAATTGATGGCATGGTGATAAAAGTAAACGAATTGAAATTGCAGGATAAAATGGGCATGACCACCCACCATCCGCGTTGGGCGATCGCTTATAAATTTAAAGCCAGGCAAGCCACAAGTAAATTATTAAAAGTAGAATACCAGGTTGGTCGCACTGGTAACATTGGACCTGTTGCCAAAATACAACCCGTACACATAGGGGGCGTTACCGTTAGTTCTGTATCACTTTTTAACGAAGATTTGATAAAAGAAAAAGATTTACGCATAGGCGATACCGTTTTAGTGGAAAGAGCTGGCGATGTGATTCCTTATATTGTAAAATCTTTACCCGAATTGCGTAACGGAGATGAACAGCCTATAATATTTCCAAAAAAATGTCCTGCCTGCGGCGATGAACTTTACCGTGTTCCGGAGGAAGCGGCATGGCGTTGCACCAACATTAATTGTTCAGCCCAGGTTTTGGAACGGCTCATGCATTTTGCTTCGAAAGATGCCATGGACATACGTGGTTTGGGTGATGCCAATATTAAAAAATTTTACGACCTCGGCTTTTTAAAAACTATTCCCCAGGTTTACCAGCTAGACTACGAGAAAATTGGCGCATTAGAAGGCTTCGGAAAAAAATCTATTGACAACCTGAAAGCTGCTATTGAAAAATCCAAACAACAACCGCTGCACCGGTTAATTTACGCACTTGGAATTCGTTTTGTTGGCGAAACAATGGCAAAAACTTTGGCACATGCTGTTGAGCATTTATTGGACTTAAAAAATTTTGATGAAGAAGCGCTACAAAATTTAGAAGATGTAGGCCCAAAAGTTGCCGGCAGTGTCTACACTTTTTTTAGAAACGATGACAACCTTGCAATGCTAAAGGAATTGGAATCCCTGGGCCTTCAATTGGCAAATGATAAAAAACAATATGCAACAAAAGGCAACTTGCAAGGACTCAGCTTTTTATTTACAGGCACGATGGCTAAATTAAAACGGAGCGAAGCCGAAGAGCTTGTAGAAGAAAACGGCGGTTCAATTGTTTCCGGCGTTAGCAGTAAATTATCTTACCTGGTTGTTGGCGAAGATGCCGGTAGTAAATTAGAAAAAGCCAAAAAGATCAATTCAATAAAGATCATTTCTGAAGACCAGTTTTTAAAAATGGTGGGTAAGGATTAATGTGCGGCATAAATTTTATATGATATAATATACCATTAGTTGTGGGAAATAATTCTCCGAGCCTGGTTAAATACCTTTATCATGATAAAAAAACTGCCCGGCGAAATTTGGAAGCCGCTAGTATTCAGTGGAAGTAAAGAATTAAGAAATCGTTATGCCCTTTCGTCACTAGGAAGAATTGCCAGTTACAAAGAAGATGTTTTGGAAGATGGAAAACTTTTAAACGGATCGCTAACAACAGGTTATCGTACGCTAAACCTGCACAGGCCTGGTAATAAGGGTACACTTTATATACACAGGGAACTGGCCCGCTTGTTCCTTAAAAGACCTTCTGCAAAACATAAGTTTGTTGTTCATAAAAACCATAACAAGTTAGATAACAACATTAAAAACCTGGAATGGGCAACCCTTGAGAACATGATTGAACATCAACAAGATAGCCCTGCCAAAATTGCCTACAAGAAAAAACAGGCAAATCGACAGGTTGGATTAAAACTTACCATTACCCAGGTTAAAAAAATAAAAGATCAGCTGAATAACGATAAACGCCGCTTAACCATTAAGCAGCTGGCCGACAAATATGAAGTTAGCGAGATGACGATGTACCGTATTAAAAGCGGAGAAAACTGGTCGAGAGTTTAAGAACATTCGTCATTCTTTTAAATTACCGATCCTTTATTTTTCTGTACTTCGCAAACATGTTAGAACCCCAAACACTTAAATTTCTTTCTTCATTAAAAAAGAATAATAATAAACCGTGGTTTGATGCACACAGGCAACAGTACGAAGCTGCTAAAATTGACTTTAAAAACTTTATCCAGTTAGTAATTGAAGATCTGCAGAGAACAGACACAAATATTGCCGGGCTGGTTGCGAATGATTGTCTTTTTAGAATTAACAGGGACATCCGTTTTTCGAATGATAAAACGCCATATAAATCAAATATGGGCGCAAGTATAAAAAGAGGCGGCCGCAAATCGGGTTTTGCCGGTTATTATTTTCATTGCGAACCTTGCCAAAGTTTTATTGGTGGAGGCCTGTGGATGCCCGATGCAGCTGCTCTTAAAAAAGTAAGGCAAGAGATCGATTATAACTGGGATGAATTCCAGGCGATAATTCAAAACAAAGAATTCAAAAAAACATACGGCGATCTTTATAAAGGAATGGATCAAAGTCTTAGCACCAATCCAAAAGGCTACGAAAAAGATAATCCGGCAATTAATTATTTAAAACTGAAAAGTTTTATTGCAGAAACGAAAGTTGCCGATGAAGAACTCACTAAAGCTTCATTACATAAAAAAACAGTTGCTGCTTTTCAAACCTTATACCCTTTCATTTGTTTTGTTAACCGTGCATTAGAAGATTAAAAATCATTTTATGTCAAAGGTTTGGTTTATAACAGGCGCATCCAGCGGTTTTGGTGAGGCATTGGCAACAGCGGTAATTAACCACGGCGATAAAGTGGTGGCCACCTTTCGCAAAAAAGAACAGGTTGACAGTTTTAGCCAACAATATGAAGGTAAAGGCCAAGCTATTTTGCTGGACGTTACAGATGAAAAAAATGTTGAATCAGGAGTAAAAGAAGCAATTGGTTTTTTTGGAGCGATCGATGTATTGGTGAATAATGCTGGTTATGGAACCATTGGAGCCATAGAAGAATTTAGCATGCAGGAAATTAGGCAACAAATGGAAACCAATTACTTTGGCGCTGTTGCTGTTACCAAGGAATTACTGCCCTATATGCGGGCACAAAAATCGGGGCACATCATCCAAATATCTTCTGCAGCAGGTTTTAAAGCAACAGGTGGTTTTGGTGTTTATAATGCCAGCAAATTTGCACTAGAAGGTTTTAGCGAAGCGCTGGCGCAAGAAGTTTTGCCTTTTGGAATTAAAGTAATCATTGTGCAACCCGGACCTTTCCGCACCAAGTTTGCGGGCAGCTCTATTAAATTGGCCGAACGCAGAATGGACGAATACAAACTAACACCGGTTGCCCAAATGTATCATTACATTAACCGCATTGATGGCCGCCAGGAAGGTGATCCTGCAAAAGCAGCACAAGCAATTATTGATTATGTACAAATGGAGCAGCCGCCATTAAGATTGCCTTTGGGTAAGCATTCGTTAGATGCAATAAAAACCAAATTGAACGCAGTACAAAAAGACGTTACAGACAATGAAACAATTGCATTAAGTGTTTTGGTGGATAAGATTTTATAATAATTTTTCCTGCAATAAATATTCTGCAATTTGCACAGCATTTGTTGCAGCACCTTTACGAAGGTTATCGCTAACGATCCACATGTTTAAAGTGTTAGGTTGCGTTTCATCCCGGCGCAATCGGCCTACAAAAACTTCATCCTTTTCATGTGCATTTAAAGGCATTGGGTACAGCTGCTGGTTGGGATCATCTTCTACGATTATGCCCGGGCTTTTTGCTAAAATATTTTTTACTTCTGCCAGGTCAAAATCATTTTCAAATTCAACATTCACGCTTTCGCTGTGGCCGCCCATTACCGGAATGCGAACAGTGGTGGCCGTTACCTTAATGTTTTCATCCCGCATGATCTTGCTCGTTTCCTTTACCATTTTCATTTCCTCCTTGGTGTAACCATTATCCAAAAAAACATCTATTTGCGGAATGGCATTTAAATCGATCTTGTATTTATAGGCCATCTCACCTTCATATCCATTCCGTTCGTTAAATAATTGGTCCACTGCCTTTTTACCGGTACCGGTAACGCTTTGGTAAGTGGAAACAACAATTCGTTTGATGTTGTATTTTTTATGCAATGGATTTAAGGCCACTACCATTTGAATGGTTGAACAATTAGGGTTCGCAATTATTTTGTCGTTAGCTGTTAATACATCTGCATTCACTTCTGGTACCACCAAAGGTTTTGTCGTATCCATGCGCCATGCAGAAGAATTATCAATTACCGTAATCCCCGCATCCGCAAATTTGGGTGCCCACTCCAGCGAGCTCGAACCGCCTGCAGAAAACAACGCAACAGCAGGCTTTGCTGCAATAGCAGTTTCCATACCCACTACCTTGTATTTTTTCCCTTTAAATTCCACTTCTTTACCTATTGATCTTTCAGAAGCAACGGGTATTAATTCTGTTACCGGGAAATTGCGTTCCGCTAAAATTTGCAACATCTTAGTTCCCACCAAACCTGTTGCGCCAACAACTGCTACTTTCATTTTGTTTTTATCTTTTAAAGCATAAAAAAACCTTCCATTTTTTTGGAAGGCTTGTATTATCACACATACATAAGTTAAATACCTTCCAATCTAAAAATTCGTTTGGTAATCAATTTTGTATGTTTTAGTTTTTTCATTTCACAACGAAAGTAATTTGAAAAAAGTTCTTACCAAAACAATACAACACTTAGAATAAATATTATATATTAGTTCTAATGAGCATTCGTTTTTGGCTTTTCTGTTTAGGTTTTAAGTTAGTTGCAGTTATTTCATCAGCGCAAAGTATAGTGCCCTATTCAATTATTATTGATGAAATAATGCCTGACCCGGCGCCGCAGGTTGGTTTGCCAAACAATGAATGGATCGAGTTGAAAAACATATCATCAGAAGCAATAAATTTAGTCGGATTCAGAATAGGCGATGAAAATGGTATGAGCGGCCCGATGCCTGATTTTATATTAATGCCAGATAGTTTCGTAATCGTTTGTACTGGAAACGCAGTGGCAGCATTATCTGCATTCGGACAAGTTATTTCAGTTTCCAGTTTTCCAAATCTGGATAATTATGGAGAAACAATTTTTTTAAGATCGTCAGAAGGTAATACTATTCATGCTTTGCAATATTATCAAGAATGGTTTCAAAATGCAGTAAAAAAAGAAGGTGGGTGGAGCCTTGAAATGATTGATACAAAAAATCCCTGTTCCGGAAAGAAAAATTGGAAAGTAAGTACAGATATAAATGGAGGCTCGCCAGGGGAAAAAAACAGCGTTGATGGTATTAACCCTGATGATACACCACCGCAATTAAAACGATCTTATTCAATAGATGATCATACAATTGTGCTTGTTTTTGATGAACCAATTGACAGCACAAGCGCCAGTGATCCAGGTAAATATTTAATGACAGATAACACTGTTTTAGCAGCAACTGCATCACCTCCCCTTTTTAACTCCGTGATCATAACACTTAATACACCCCTTCAAAATGAAAAAGTTTATACAATAGCAACCAGGGATATTACCG
>JAKFCI010000489.1:0-16244 GCA_036676725.1 Chitinophagaceae bacterium | reverse complement strand
TCCAAAAAATCCAATCCAAATCCTACCACTACTATGAACCTGACCAAAACCCTAATGGGCGCTGTGTTTATTTTTTTGACAAGTTATTTGTCTGCACAGGAAATTTATAGCAAAGTAAAAATTTATCCTCCGAAGGATAATATGGCAAGAGCTAATTTAATTGGGCTACTACAAATTGATCATTTTATGCCAACCGATGATGGGGCAATAGTATCAGAAATTAGTCAAAGGGATTTAGCTAAACTTAAAGCCACTTCCTATAAATATAAAATCCTTGTTCCAAACGTGGCAAGAGAGTTAGATTCTTTAAACAAAATATATTATCGTTTAAAAAAAGAAAAAAAAGTTGCACTGGAACAATCTGGAAATATAATAGATAATATTATTATAAAGCCTGCAGACTTTCAAGTTAAATCAACTTTTGGCGGGTATTACAGTTTTGCTGAAATGGAAGCCGCGATGAACACTTTGGTAACAAAGTATCCGCAAATTGCCCAGAAAATATCGATTGGGAAAACAGATGAATTGAGGGACATATGGGTCATTAAAATTTCAGATAATGTTACAACAGACGAATTGAATGAACCGGAAGTACTTTACCTTGGGTTACAACACCCAAGAGAAGCAATTACAGGCGCCAGCATGATTTTTTATATGCAGTACTTGTGTGAAAGGTATTCTTTAGACAATAAAATAAAAGACCTTGTAGACAACCGGGAAATATATATCATACCGTGCTTTAACCCTGATGGTTATGAATATAATAGAACAAGTGAAAATGGAAACGCAGGTGGGATGTGGCGCAAAAACAGAGTCAAAATAGACAGTTCGAAAAGGGGGCAATCATATGATTACGAATACGGAGTCGATTTAAATAGGAATTGGGGCGTGGATTGGGCTAATTGCACTACTCCAATTAAAGGGTCATCCTCTAGTTGTGGTAGCGGAACAAATACCAGTGCTTCAGAGACTTATTGGGGTTCGAGTGCATTTTCCGAAAAAGAAACCCAGGCAGTTAGGAATTTCGTAAAAGCTCATCACATCGTTGCTGGGTTTGACCAGCATGCCTACGGCCCTTATTATTCCTTGCCTTTCGGCAGGCAAAGTTTACATCCAAATGCAATGTCGGTTAAAGGGCAAAATTTTTATAATGCTATTCCTGCATTAATGGGTACTTACAATGGCATGCGTGCAGCAGACAGTTATGATGCTTTAGGATACGAGGTTGCAGGTGGGTTTAAAGACTGGATGCTTATGGGTGAATTGGGCGTTGCAAATAAAGATACAGTTTGGGCCATGACAGGTGAGGGTGCAGCTGGAGGAGGTACATCTGGCAATGATTTTTGGGCACCGGCAGGCCAAATTGTTAACTTATCAAAAGGTATGTGTTACCAGAATCTCCAGTTGGCTTTGGCTGCTGGAACTTATGTTGATATCCAGGATGCTAATGCTTCCGCGATTCTATCTAAAACCGGTAATTTAAATTTTACTATTAAAAGATTAGGTATTGGTAATGATCTTGTCAAAATCAGTTTGCTGCCCATAGAAAACATTCAATCAGTAGGCAGCAGTGTTACTGTTTCAAGTATGCCTGAATATTACAGCAGCAATACTGGTAGCATAAGCTATACCTTAAGTCCTACAATTGTAAATGGACAAAGAGTAAAATATGCATGGAAGGTAGAAACAAATGGATATTCGTACACTGATACAGTTACAAAATATTTGAATCCAATTCAGCTTCTTTATGATAATATGGAAGGAGCATTTAGTAGTAATTGGACAGCAACAAGTAATGTTGCCGACAATTGGAACTTCACCGCTTTATCTGCTTTCGAAGGAACTCAATCAATGACAGAATCTCCGGCAGGTAATTATTCTTCAAGTACTAATCGAAAAGTAACTTATAAAAATCCTTTGGATCTATCGAATGCTACAGCCGCTTATTTGAGTTTTTGGGTGAAGCATAGGGCTGAAAATTTTCGTGACAAATTACAAGTACAGGTTTCTACTAATAGTACCGATGGCGTAAATGGAACATGGACAGCCATTGCCGGAAAAACAACCATAGAAGAACCAGGTACCTTAGATGGTTCAACTTTAAATGGAAAACCATCACTCACAGGCATTCGGGATTATTGGTCACAGGAATTCTTTGACTTATCTGATTATAAAAGTGCAAATTTTCGTTTTCGTTTGGAGTTTACATCCGATGGTGATCCATCAAGTTTCAGATTTGAAAGGGACGAAGGATTTTACATTGACAATTTAGAAGTTGGCAAAACAACAACAAATCTTACTACCCTCCCGGTAACCTTTTTAAAATTTACCGGCAAACTACTTCCTGATAATACAGTGCAATTAAATTGGGAAGCTTATACCGATCAATTGCATGATTATTTTGAAGTACAACGTTCTTCAGATGGTTCTAATTTTTCTTCCATAGGTAAGGGAAATGCTTTTCCTCCTTTTGATTTTTTAGATAAACAACCGAGTGGAGGAAATAATTTCTACCGCATTAAACAAGTAGATAAAGATGGCACCATAACCTATAGTTCAATTATTAATATCGCTTTATCCAACAATATTCATGTAACCGTTTTTCCAAACCCGGTAACAGATAATATTTCAATTAAACTTGGTAGCCTGCGTAGTGAAAATTTTCACTTACAAATAACCGATATACAAGGTAAGGTGATGTACAGTAAGTTCACGGACGGAAGAAGTAACAGGACCGAATTAAAAGTTGATATGAATACCTGGAGTTCCCAAACTTATATTTTAAAAGTGTATGGTCCGGATGGAGGTTCTTTGATCACACAGAAATTGATTAAACTTTAATATTGAAGTAAGAATAAAGCCCCCTGCAAAAGGGGGTTTTTAATTGGGCAAAAAAATAAGGTTTTACTTTGTACTGTGTATACACTGAAAAAATCACTGGGTCAGCATTTTTTGAAAGATGAAAACATTTCACGCCGCATTGTTGAATCCTTAGCAGATTGTTCGTTTACTAATCTTTTAGAAGTTGGCCCTGGCGGTGGCGCACTGACAAAGTACCTTGTCGATTTACCAGGAATCAATTTTAAAGCAGTTGAATTGGATGATGAAAAAGTGGCCTTTTTAAAAAAAACATATCCAAAACTCCAGGATAAGATTCTTCATGAAAGTGTATTGGATATGGCTCCCCCTTTTGAAGGCCGTTTTGCAGTGATTGGCAATTTCCCATATAATATTTCTACAGAAATTGTATTCCGGATGATAGAATGGCGGCAGAATATTGATTGCATGGTGGGAATGTTTCAAAAAGAAGTAGCGCAAAGACTGGCATCTAAAGAAGGCAGTAAAGTGTATGGTGTAACAAGTGTTTTAACGCAGGCTTTTTTTGACGTGCATTATTTGTTTGACGTAGACCAAAATAGTTTTACGCCGCCACCAAAAGTAATGAGTGGCGTTATTAAACTGGTACCTAAAAAAGTGCCGGTAACGATTAAGGATGAACGTAAATTATTTATCCTGGTGAAGGCAGCATTTAATCAGCGCCGCAAAACATTGCGCAATGCAGTTAAACCTTTGTTTGACGAAAATGTTTTAAAAGAAGATTTATTCAATAAAAGAGCAGAACAATTAAGCATTGAGGATTTTGCAGCGTTAACCTTTAGAATGCAATAAGGTTTTGAATGATTATAAAAATAAAATTGTCATAAATAAGCAGGTAGGATCTATATGAAGAAAGTAATTATTTCAGCGCCGGCGCATTCACTTCTTAAACAGGGACTTGAGCAGAAAGGGTACGAGGTTATTTATGCGCCTTCAATTTCTTACAATGAATTGAAAGCTGAAATAAAAGTTGCGGAAGGATTAGTGGTAACCACACGCATTCGTATTGATAAGGAAATGTTGGATGAAGCAATAAATTTAAAATGGATTGGAAGACTTGGTAGCGGAATGGAATTGATTGATGAAATTTATGCAAAAGAAAAGGGCATTAAATGCATTAGCACACCGGAAGGAAATAGAAATGCGGTAGGAGAACATACACTTGGTTTGGTGCTGAATCTCATGAATAATATTTCTAAATCCTTTGATGAAATAAAAGAAGGCAAATGGTTGCGTAACGAAAATAGGGGAACGGAATTATTTGGTAAAAATGTCGGTATAATTGGGTATGGCAATACTGGTAGCTCTTTTGCCCGCTTGTTACAACCCTTTAATGCAAATGTTTTAGCACACGATAAATACAAAAAAGATTTTGGAAATGATTTCATCAAGGAAGCAACACTTGAGGATGTAACCAATGAGGCACATGTTATTAGCATGCATCTACCATTAACGCAGGAAACACGCCATTATGCTAATGAACATTTTTTTTCTTCATTACAAAAAGCCCCTTTTTTTATTACAACCTGCAGGGGCGGCGTTACGAACACCGAAGCTTTAATTAAAGCCCTGGAACTAAAACAAATTAGTGGTGCTGCCCTCGATGTTTTAGAAAACGAAAAACTTGAAACCTATTCTGCAGAAGAAAAAGAGATGCTGCATTTTCTTTTAACGCAGCCAAATGTTATTCTTACCCCGCACATAGCAGGCTATAGTCACGAAGCGTACCGCAAAATGGCCTCAGTACTTTTAGAGAAGCTTTAAGACCGTATTTTTCCTAATAAACATATGGTAAAAAAGAGCATTTCCACTCTGGCAGGATTAATGGCATGTGACTACCTTTAATCTAAACATATCCTTATGAAACTTATACTATCTTTTTTGTTTTATGGAGTAATGATAGGCACTACAGCCACAGTTGGAACAGGAATGGAAGGCGATATGAAGGATAGTAAACCTGCCCCGGTAGTTATAACTACAATTAATGCAATAGCTACTGCAAAACCGGTATTAAATACTAAAACTTCAGGTAAAACTTTTAAAGCATTTGCAGTAAGACAAAAAAGAAATGAAGTGGTAATAACCTGGGCTGCTTCTTCGGAGGATATTACAAAGTTTGTAGTTGAACAATCTACCGATGGAAAACTTTTTCAACCATTAACGGCTATTAATAATTCAAATGCCATCGCATACAAATATGCTTTAGAGAACCAACAGTATAATTATTACAGGGTGGCAGCTTTTAAAGCCCAGGGCAGCATTGAATATTCAGCAGCCAGAAAATCGCGTATGCCTCGCCGTTAAGCGTAATTAATTAATTTTCATAGTACAAGGTCTCACTTCAAATTAAGGCAAAACCATTGGTTTTGAAAATTATTTAAACCATAAAAAAGTATGGTTTCTATGAATTCTGTACTTATTACCGGGTTTCTTTTCGCCTGATAGACAATACCCGCGGTAATCCTACGTGTTTAAACTGATTTTGCATCTTTTCCTAAGTAAGTATCCTGTGATTCTGGATACTTATTTGCGTTTAAAATCAAGCGGAACTACTCTGGTATTTGAAAGTTGAGGACACTACTTTTAACTTAAAATATACCCTTATGAAAACTCTGATCACGTTCGCACTTATCATGTTCGTTTCAGCTAGTATTCCGGCCGTTGCTACACCAGTAAATCAACCGAATACTAAAATGGCACCTGCTACTGAGTGCTTTGATTTCTTTAGAGTACATCGCCAGGGTCCTGGCATTTCGTTATCATGGTCAGCATCATCTCCAGGAATTTTAAATTTTGAGATCGAAAGGTCTTATGATGGTGAATTTTTTGAAACTGTAGCCGCCATGGGTTGTTCGGGTACCAACACACATAAGTTTAACGACACTGATGTGTTTCCTGGTACTATTTATTATCGCATCACCGCGGTTAAAACTAACGGCACATCTGAGAAGTCTGCCGTTAAAACTGTGCGTATTGTACAACGTGGATAAAACACTTTTGCGGGGTCTTTAGGGCTCCGCATTGTTTTTCTTCACTAAATGCTTTCCTATGAAAACACTTTTACATCTTACCATCTTTTTAATTTTTTCTAACCTTTTGCATGCACAAATAACTACACCTATTATTAAAGCAGGTTTTGGTGTGGATGGAGATTTGAAGGGACGTATGTTTAATGGAAACTTGCAGGTGAGTGATGACTGGTTTGTTCAACCGGGTACTTCAGGAACTTCAACCAATGGAACCCACGTTATTGATACCACTGGTGCTGCTGCTATTGTAGCAGGTTACATTCCAGATGTTTCCCCTTGGCCAAAAAGAAGCGCCAGTATTTACCGGGGTATGAGCCGCCCTGCCTTTACGGTAGTTAATAACAGGCTTTGGCTTGATGCCTTATTTGTCCGGGACTACCATGGTACCGATACAACCGTTTTTGCATCCGGCTCCAATAAAAACGCTATGAACCCTTTAGATTGGCAAGGTGCCATACAGGGTGTACCTGATAAAAATGATATTCTGGACATGCTGATGCATATCAGAAGAGCGGGACCAAATTCAACCGACTCTCTGTGGATGTTTGGAGGCCTTTCTTTAGATAATGTTACCGGTAACCGGTATTTTGATTTTGAAATGTATCAAACAGATATTTATTACGACAGGGCTTCAAAAAAGTGGTTTGGTTTTGGACCAGAAGCAGGTCATACCAGCTGGCGATTTGATGCAGCTGGAAATATTACAAAACCAGGCGATATTATTTTTTCCGCAGAATATCAAAGCGCCTCGCTTACCAATATTGAAGCAAGAATTTGGATTGACAAAGCATCTTTAAGTGTTACTCCTTTAGCTTTTGACTGGGCCGGCCAATTTGATGGTGCCAGTGCAGGTTCGCAATATGGTTATGCCAGTATAAAACCTAAAACTGCAGGCGCCTTTTATACAGGTTTACAATGTGGTAATGCAGAATGGGCCGGACCTTTTCAACTTGTTTACCAGGACAATAGTATGGCTTCTAATTATACAGGAAAACAATTCATGGAATTTTCAGTAAACCTTACCAAACTTGGCTTAGACCCGGTAACAACTTTTGGTGGTGATGTTTGCGGTACGCCATTTAACCGCCTTGTGGTAAAAACCAGGGCATCTGCATCCTTTACAGCAGAATTAAAAGATTTTGTGGCACCTACTGACTTGTTTTTAGCAGCACGAGCTGATGCGCAGGCGGATGTTCCTTTATACTGTGGTGTCCTTGAAAATGTGAGTACGTTACAAGTTCTTAATCCTACTGCAACTTCAGTTTATACCTGGACAACGGAGAATGGAAATATAATCGGCAATCCAACTTCTACAACTATTACTGTTGATACGCCTGGAACCTATGTTGTTAAACAACAATTAATGGCTGGCTGTTCGGTTTATGCAACTGATACAGTAGTAGTTTTATACGATGCGAATTGTAAAGAATTAGCAACCGGCTTAACAAACTTCAGAGGTGCTGTTAGAAATTATAAAACAACATTAAGTTGGACCATCTCTTCGAATGAAAACATTAAAATGTTTGAAATTGAAAGAAGTATTGATGGGAAATATTTTAGCAGCCTTCAGTCCCTTTATGCCAAACCTGGAACACTGATAAATTATTCCGTCACTGATGACCTTTCTAACACACGGGCAACTGTATTCTATTACCGTATTAAAGTTGTCGGGAAAAATGGCCAGGTTGAATACAGTAAAATAATCAAACTCGTAAATACAGCGCAAAAGGAGGAATTGCTGGTCTTTCCAAATCCAGCACAAAGCTTTTTGCAGCTTTCAATACCTTCTTCTCAAAAAACCGAGTCTGTTGTAATCATTTACGATATGATGGGCAAACTGGTTTACAGTGAAAGAATAAATTTGAAAGAAGGAGAAAACATCTTTACCATCAACGAGGTAGCTCATTGGCGCAAAGGAATGTACATGCTGGCCCTCGAAAAAAATGGAACAAAAGAATGGAAAAAGTTAATGCTCACTTCTGGAATTAAATAAAGGCGAGCTCAGCTTAGTAACTATTCTATAAATTTTTTATCTTTACGTTATACGCAACGCTTCGGTGCAAACTGGAGCGTTGCTATTTTTTTCATTATATACTAAAGAATTTATCATGAGTGACATACAATATGTGACAAAAGAAACACTGGAGCAAATGAAAGCAGAATTACACCAGTTGAAAAGCGTGGATCGTCCTGCTGCCTCCAGGGCCATTGCAGAAGCCCGTGAAAAAGGCGACTTAAAAGAAAATGCGGAATACGATGCTGCCAAAGAAGCCCAGGGTTTGTTGGAAGCAAAAATTGCCCAACTTGATGGACAGGTTGCAACTGCAAGAATTGTAGATGAATCGACTATTGATACAAGCAAAGTGACCATACTTACCAAAGTAAAAGTGACGAATTTAAATACGAAAAAACAATGCACTTATCAAATAGTAAGTGAAAAGGAAGCCGATCTTAAACTTGGAAAAATATCTTCCACATCACCAATTGGTAAAGGTTTGCTTGGAAAGAAAGTTGGCGAAGTGGCAGAAGTAACTGCACCAGCAGGAGTTATTAGTTTTAAAGTAGAAGATATCAGTATTTGATAGCAGTAAGCGTTTGGGTAATATTAAATCAATAGTATGAGCATTTTCACTAAAATTATTAATGGAGAAGTTCCTAGCTACAAGATCAAAGAAGATGACCTCTTTTTTGCTTTTTTAGATATTTTTCCATTACGTGAAGGACATGTTTTAGTGGTGCCAAAAACAGAAGTAAATAATCTCTTCGATTTACCTGAAGAATATCTTTCCAAAATGCTTGTATTTGCGCAACCCATTGCAAAAGCTATCGAAAAATCTTTTCGTTGCAACCGTTGTGGCATTTCGGTTATTGGTTTGGAAGTGCCTCATGCCCATATGCACCTTATTCCTATTAATGGCGCTAATGACCTAAATTTCACACAACACAAAGTGAAATTATCAGAAGAACAAATGAAGCAGGCGCAGCAAAAAATAATTCAAAATTTATGAAACCCGGCCTGGGTTGTTGGCAATAAATTGGTCCCACCTGGAGCCGGAAGGTTTTTTGGGTGCGGTAGATTTAGTAATAGGAAGTTTGTCAGAAAAATGATGGCAAATTGCAACTGCTAAGGCATCCGTTGCATCAAAATACTTAGGTTTTTCTTTTAAGTCGACAAGGTTCATGATCATTTTCCACACTTGTTCTTTATCAGCATTTCCATTACCCGTTATTGATTGTTTTATACGCCGTGGCGCATATTCGGTAACAGGCACTTTAAAGCTCATAACTGCTGCAATGGCAACGCCCTGGGCCCTGCCTAATTTAAGCATGGCTTGTACGTCCTTACCGAAAAAGGGCGCTTCAATAGCCACAGCATCCGGTTGGTGCAAGCGTACAAGTTCTGTCACACATTCATAGATCAATTGCAATCTTTCGTAATTATCTTTTTTGACGGGTAATTTTAAAACATCAATTTCTTTTACCGTTATAACATCTTTTGTTACATGAATAACGCTGTATCCCATGATGACGGTTCCCGGATCGATACCTAAGACTATTTTGTGGGGCTTTTGCAAGGAGGTGGTTATTTTTACCGCACATGCGGCTGAACAAAAATATTAAAATCTTTATCAATTACTTTTTGGGGCCGCTGCTGTTTCTTTGGCTTTGTTATTCCATTTATCATCAACTAACAGCGCAATCTCATTTACTGGATTCCTGGGTTCACATTAAGCAATCATTCAATTCTCCTAAAATAGGCTATTTGATCGTAGCCATTATTTTAATGTTTTTTAATTGGGGAATAGAGGCTGCGAAATGGAAAATTTCTGTGCAGGATATTCATCCAATATCTTTTAGCCAGGCCTTCAAAGCGGTACTCTCAGGGGTTTCGGTTTCGGTAACCACACCTAACCGGGTGGGAGAATACTTAGGAAGAATGATGTTTATGCCTGAAGGGAAACGATTACAAGTAATTGCTGTATCGCTCATTGGCAGCATCAGCCAGTTATTAGTTACAGTGGTTGTAGGTATTGTTGGCATTATGATTTTAAAAGATTCTTTATTTGCCGGCAATATTTTGAATAGTGCCTTTTACCGGTCTACTATGGCCGGACTTTTTATAACTGCGTTAACTTTAACACTGTTTTATTTTAACCTTTCCCGGGTTGAAAAATGGCTGGAAAAAGTGCTGAAACCTAAGTCATTGCTGTATTTTATCCAGGCCGTGCAACACTTTCGTATGCATAGGTTGTCTTTATTATTGCTTCTGTCCTTTGCCAGGTATAGTGTGTTTGTAGTGCAATACATTTTACTTTTTCGTTTATTTGAAGTCAGGGTAGAGGCAATTATTTTGTTTTGGTTAATGAGCCTTGTTTTTTTAGCCTTGGCCATAATACCTACAATTGCAGTGGTAGTGGAATTTGGAATAAGAGGAGAAGTTTGCTTACAATTAGTGGGTTTATTTACAGCCAACAGTTTAGGCATTATTCTTACTTCCGCAACCATATGGATTGTGAATCTTATAATTCCTGCTTTGGCAGGAAGTTTATTGATATTGACCATTAAAATTTTTAAACGCCGCGAAGAAAAGCGGGTTCATAAACATATGCTTAATGAAGTTGAAGTATAATTTGATAAAAAGATTAGGGTGGATTGCATTGATATTCAGCTGCACAGTTTTTATAGGCCTGCATGCAGAAAAGAAGGTGAATGAAATGCCGGCTGATGAATTTTGCACCATCCGCAATACTTCCTTTCAAACTGGTGAGCAACTAACGTACGTGGTTTACTATTCAATAATCGGCTTGTATGTGAACGCAGGGCATGCTACTGTTTCAACAAGCCTGGAACGATTAAATAATAGGCCTGTTTACCATGTTACAGGCTCAGGCAAATCAAATTCCTCTTATAATTGGATTTCTAAGATCAATAACCGGTACGAAACATATATTGATACAGCAACCATGCAGCCAATGAAATTCATCAGGGATGTGCATGAAGGCAATCACAAAAAATACGAGAACATTACTTTTAACAGGAAGGCTAATACCGCTGTAACAACAGATGGTGTGTTTAAGGTGCCTACTTGTATACAAGATGTAGTAAGTGCTCTTTATTATGCCCGCAATATTAATTTCAATAAATACAAAGCAGGCGATAAAGTAACCTTCAGCATGTTTATAGATAACGAAGTGTATAATATGTACATCCGCTATTTGGGTAAAGAAGAAATTAAAACGAAGTACGGCAAATTCAATGCTATTAAATTTAAACCTCTTTTAATTAAAGGAACCATATTTGAAGGCGGTGAAAAAATGAATGTGTGGGTTACAGATGATGCGAACCGCATTCCTCTTCGCGTTGAAAGCCCAATTTCTGTGGGGAGCATTAAAGTAGATATGATGGGATATAAAAATTTGCGGCATCCTTTAACATCCTTAAAGAAAAAGCGCTAATTCCTTAATTAATTATCCTCTGAATTAATATTTTAAAATTTGGTTTTAATACCTAATCCAAGTGAAAAAACATCGCTCAGGCTTAGCGATTTTGTATTAGTAAAATAACTGCTTAATAGTACATCGTAAGTCACCAATTCATAGTACAAGCTTAATTTTTTAAGGTTTGAAATTTTTCTTCCATTATTCCCAATCGCACCTCCAACAAAAAATCCAGAATGTAGTGCAGTTGGAAATCGATAATAATTAAAAGGATAAGGTTCGGGGTCAAAAAGAAAATACTGTTTACCAAAACTGTAGTTAAGCAATACGCCAACTGAAAGTGGTTTTACATTCCAGTTTTTTATTTTAAGGTTCGGTAAAGGGTAGGCTGTTAATTTACCGGAAAGACTATGGATCGTTACTCCACCAATTTTTTTTGGCACATACCCGTAAAAAATATCGGCTTCGAACTTTTCATTTTTAGTTTCATACCCACCTGCAACCGACGCAAATCCAATGCCTCCCGCAAATTGTACCTTAATATGATCGGGCAAGAATTTGTTACGTAAAGTATCATTTGCCTGCAGGTTACTATTTAAAGTAATGCCTAAAAGCAATAAAATAATATTAATAATACAGTTGTTCAACTTGGTAATAATTTAGCGCTACTGAAACCACAACAAAACTTCGTCTATTCATAGAACTTATAACCATGTACTCAACATCATTGCCGTAAGGTTTGGAAAGAGAAAACACATTTTGATGCCCGTGGATGGACAAAAGCACTTTGTTTTTTGCTAATAATTCTGCGTAAAGCAATTCTTTATTTGGATCGAAACCTTTATCAAACGGGGGAATATGGGAAAAAACAAATGCATTATCGTACTCCTCAAATTTGGTAAATTCTTTTTGAAGCCAGTTAAGGTCAGGAATACTTCCATCGAAATTTGTTTCCTGCGCATTTGTATTTAAAAAAACAAATTTTAAACGGTTATGGACAAATGAAAAATTTTCATCTCCAAACATGGTATTATAAACCAGGCGACCATTTGCAAGCATATCATGGTTGCCAATTACACCCAGGTAAGGCACTTGTAACTGTCGTAATTTATCGTTTACCCAAATAAATTCTTTGTTTAAACCAAAGTCACTTATATCGCCATTTAAAACAACAAATGAAATGTTTTTTAGCGTGTTCACTTTATTTACAAAGGCTTCAATTTCATTGTAGAAGCGTTGAGCGTCACCGGTTACAACAAATTTTATTGTATCCTTTTGAGGCTGGGCTTTAATCCACGCAATGTTTTTGGCGTTAATATTTTTTTCTTTTTCTGAAAGCCTTACCTCGTTTGGGCTGAACTCAAAAACGTTTTCGCATGAAAGATTAGAAATACCCAAAAGGAGTAATAAAAGTGGAACTTTCATTCTATGATCACCTGAAAAAGCAGGTTAAAACATATGATAAAAAAATAGTGCCAATGCAGCTATTCCCTATTCAAAAAAACCAAAAAATTAAATAATTGAAGGGTTATTCTGTTACACTTCTGACAAGGTGAATGTGCTTTTTACTCGAATTCCTTTTTCTGTTCGTTGCAAGTCGCAACATTCTGTTTGCGGATCATGTTCAAAAAACAAAATGTAATTATTGTCTACGGCTTCTGTTAAAAAAGATTTTTTTTCCTGCAAAGTCGTTAATGGAAACATATCATAAGCCATCACGTAGGGAAGTGGAATATGGCCGGCAGATGGTAATAAATCTGCCATATAAACGATGGTTTTGTTTTTATACTTTATTTGAGGCAGCATCATACCTTTTGTGTGCCCGTTGACAAATCTTACACTGATATTTTCTGTAAATGGTGAAGTCGGTAAGCTGCCGTTTGTAGAAGCTGCGACATCAATAAATTTTAATTGGCCGCTTTCTTTTATTGGTAAAATATTCTCTTTTAAAAAAGATGCTTTTTCTCTGTCGTTTGGGTTAACCGCCCATTCCCAATGATC
This sequence comes from Chitinophagaceae bacterium, assembly GCA_036676725.1. Taxonomy (GTDB): domain Bacteria; phylum Bacteroidota; class Bacteroidia; order Chitinophagales; family Chitinophagaceae; genus Flavisolibacter. The sequence continues at coordinate 2,899 of JAKFCI010000489.1, read as the reverse complement.
CTCGTTGCTCCAGTAAGTTGCATTTTTAAATGCCGGAACTAATGTTTCTCCCTCCCGAATAATGGAGCCGCCGCAATGGTCAAAGTGTAGGTGTGTCAGAAATACATCGGTAATATCATCAGGCGTAAAACCATGGCTCGCTAATGATTTTTGAAGTGTATCGTCTCCATGTAAAAAATAATGGCTGAAAAATTTTGCATCTTGTTTATCGCCTAAACCATTATCAATTAAGATGAGTTTATTTTCATCCTGCACCAACAAACAACGTAAAGCCCAGGTGCATAAATTGTTTTCATCGGCTGGGTTAATTTTATTCCAAATACTTTTAGGCACAACGCCAAACATGGCCCCACCATCCAACTTAAATAAACCTGTATTTATTGTGAACAAATTCATGCTGCAACTAAGCGTTTTTCTCTCATATCAACAAATAACAGCAATACGCCGCCAATAATAAAAAAGATCATTAATGCAAGAACCGAGTTGCGCATGCCACCTAAAAATTCGGCTACATATCCAAAAGCCAAAGCCCCTAAAACAGTACCTACTCGGTCGCATACATCAAAAAAACTAAAATAGGAAGCGGTGTCTTTTGTTGGTGGTAATAGTTTAGCGTAAGTTGATCGGGACATGGACTGAATGCCTCCCATGACCATACCAACACAAAATGCAAGAAAATAAAATTGCATTACCGTTTGCACGAAATAAGCAAAAACACAAATGCCGATCCATATAATAATGCAAACACCTAAAGAAAAGATATTGTTTGTACGCTGCGATAACCTGGAGAAAATAAAAGCACCTAAAATACCTACTAATTGAATGATCATGATAGTTATGATCAATTGCGAGGATTCCAATTTTAATTCCTCTGAAGCAAAATAAGCTGCGAGGTACATTACGGTTTGCACACCCATATTGTAAAAGAAAAAACTTCTTAAAAAACGCTTGGTAACCGGGGTGTGTTGAAATTGGTTCCACACTTTTTTAAGTTCGTAAAAACCATTTGTAAATATGCTGTGTTCCGGGTGTTGGGCGGAAGGAGTGGATGGTGGTAAACGACGGAAAGCAATTTGGGCAAAACCAGCCCACCACAAGCCAACAGCTAAAAAGGAAAGCCTGATGGGCCATGTGCCCCATCCAAGTTGCATACTTTCATTCGATAAAATAGCGGCAAGGCAAAATAGCATAAGCAGTACGCTTCCAATATAGCCCATTGAAAATCCTTTTGCACTGATCCGGTCCCTGTCCTCCACTGCTGCTATTTCCGGCAAATAAGCATTATAAAAAACAATACTTCCTGCAAAACCTATAGAGCCAAGCATTGCGCATACAACACCAAAAGAAATATTTTCTTTGGTTAGAAAAGTTAATCCAATGCATGCGGCAACACCCAGGTAACAAAAGAACTTCATAAAGGATTTTTTATTTCCTTTATAATCTGCAATGGATGATAGGATAGGTGATACAATGGCAATGATCAAAAATGAAAAAGAAATCATGTAGGAAGCAAGTGCCGAACGGTCGAAAGTGCGGCCAATAAAATTTACCTCCTCCGGTGCGATCGCAATAAAATAATTCGGAAAGATTGCAGAAACAATGATCAGCGAGTAAGCACTGTTGGCCCAATCGTACATTGCCCAGGCATTAATTATTTTTTTGGAAGCAGTTTTCATTTTGTGGTTTATAGTCTAAATATAAAAAAAGACAGCATTGATTGCTGTCTTTTTAAAAATTGCTATTGATTTTAATTTATCGTCGAATCAGTTTCTAAATCGGTTGTTATGGTTTCGGTTTCAGTCAACTCCTTTTTTTCTAATTCTGTAAGTTCACCTACTTCGGCAATATCTTTCATGGTGGCATCTGCTAACATTAATTTTGTTTTGGCACCATAAAAAACACTGTCCTGTAGCCACATTTGCCATATTTTAAATCCAATTAAGGCCGTTTCCTCATCCTGGCTAAACCTTTCTTTGTTCACTACAAATTTTACTATGTAAGTGCCATCTTCTTTTAAAAGTTGTACTGCTCGTTCTTCCGTGGTTGTAAAATAGCCTTGCTTTAAAAGAAAGTCACCGAGCTTTTTTGCAAGTGTATCACCCACGCCATCGTAATAAACTTCGCTCGTTTCATTAATGGTAACCTTTTTGCCGTAGTCCTGGCAGGAAGTGAAAAGTGTGAAGGCAACGAAAAAAAAGATAACCAGTTTTTTTATCTGCATTAATTTCTATTAAATATTAATCGATGTAGCCAAGGAAAATAAGAAGTAATAAAATAATGCCTGTAATAATCCGGTAAAAACCAAAAACCCTGAAGCCGTAAACTTTTAAATAATTAATGAAAAATTTAATGGCAATGATGGCTACTATAAAGGCCACAATGTTGCCGACAGCAAATGCCGTTAGGTTTTGAGAAGATTCGGAAATCAGTTCATATCCTTTTTTATCAATTCCGGAAGCTTTCCAGTCTTTTAAAAATATTGAATAAGCAGAAGCCGCAAACATGGTTGGTACGGCAAGAAAAAATGAAAATTCTGCCGCAAAGTTTCGCGTCAGTTTTTGTTGCATGCCACCTATAATAGAAGCCGCACTACGGCTAACGCCGGGTATCATCGCCAATACCTGCCAAAAACCTATCAGCAATGATTTTTTGTAAGTAAGTTTATCATCGGCTTCAATCAATTCACTAAGCGTTGTTTCTGTAGCAAAAAGGTCGGGTTTTTGTTTAGATGGTTGGTCAAACCACCGGTCGATATAAACCAAAACTATACCGCCAAGCAAAAGGCTCAGGGCAACAATAGTTTCGCTTCCTAGCATCCTATCAATTTGGTCGTTGAATAAAAAACCAAATAATAAGGCCGGTAATACGCCTACTAAAAGCTTAGCATAGAACTCCCACT
>JAKFCI010000488.1:0-2848 GCA_036676725.1 Chitinophagaceae bacterium | reverse complement strand
CATTTGCCTGATCAATTCATTAACATCAGTGAACTGCTTGCACAGGCAAAACATCTTCGTTATTACCATTATGATGGTTCGCTAACAACCCCGCCCTTTACCGAAACAGTAACATGGATGGTAGTGAAGCATGTTTTTGAAGCTTCTCCACAACAAATTGAAAAACTAAACCGGATAGAAGGTAATAATGCCCGCCATTTTCAGGATTTACATGGCAGGAAAATTGAAAATAATTAAACTCTCAACTTTTGCAATGAAACTTATTTCCGGGCAACGTCTCCTGCGGGAGACATTGCTTCGAAGAAAGGTTTCACCGTTTATGAAGACAGGCCCGGAGGCGTTGACAATAGCTTATTTATTTCGCTAACGCATAGCTGCCTAATTCTTTTAATTTGTAAACATGCGAATTAAATGCCTTCCGTAAACTTGGTTTTAAATTATAAACAAACCCAAATTCTTTTGCTGTGCGCTCTACTATCGGAGCAATTTTTCTGTAATGTATATGGCAGATATTTGGAAACAAATGGTGTTCAATCTGGAAATTCAATCCGCCAATATAATACTCCAGAAAAAGATTGTTTCTTGCAAAGTCTGAAGTAGTACGCAATTGATGAACCGCCCATTCTTCGTTTATTTCACCTTTAGCATCTGGCAGTAATTGCTCTGCCCCGTCAACTACATGCGCCATTTGAAAAACAGTACTCATAATGAAGCCCGCCACCCAATGCATGATAAAAAAACCAAACAATACCTGCCCCCAGCTGAAAGGAGTAAACAAAACAGGAAGGCCAATAAAAACAAAAAGATAACTAATCTTTACAACGGTCATTTTTATGTACTCAGAAACAGGGTTGATATGATATTTACGGGTAATTCCTGCTTTGTTGAAGTCTCTTAGTTGACTATAATCTTTAATCAGTTTGGCAATGGTCATGAAACCATAAAAAAAGAAAGCATGAATGAATTGATAGCGGTGAATTTTTTTAAGCGGTGCATATACCGAGAAACGGACTGGGCCTTTCGAGTCTATATCGTGGTCGTACCCTTCAATATTGGTGTAAGAATGATGCAGGTAATTATGCTGTATTTTCCAGTTAAACACATTGCTGCCTAACAGGTACATGGTGCCGCCCAGCATTTTGTTTATCCATTCTTTATTGGAATAAGATCCATGAACAGCGTCGTGCATTACACACATTCCCACTCCGGCCATTCCGGCACCCGATAAAATGGCCATAAGCAATGCAAGCCAGCCATTCATGGGAATGATAAATATCAATACAAATGGAAAAATATAGGTTGATAACATAACCATTGTCTGGATGGCCATTCTCTGGTTACCTTTTATTGAAATGTTATTGTTTCTGAAATAATCATTGACATTTTTTCGAACTGCCAACCCAAATTGTTTTTGGTTGGTATCGTTACTAACGAATTTTACTGTTTTCATAATCCCCAACATTTTACTGATGTAAATTTATCAGGTAACCAAAAATCGGGAAATGATATTGGGCAGGGAAAATATGATACTAATAATGATCAAGATCATTGGCTTGAGGAATAACGGCCTGCACTGTGAATATGTGTTGACTCCCCGGGGTTGGTTACAGCAGACCCGGGCCAATAAAATCCCCTTCATTTTGCCCGGTATTCTTTACATGTATGATAATTGAAGTAATACTTTTCTTTACTTAACCAGCCTTTGTAATAATCGGTTAATGTATCTCCCTGAAACAATGTATCATTTTTAAGAACCATGTAATTTTGATTGAATTCTGAAATAATTTCAACAAGGGTTACATTGATAGATTTTGTTTCGGGTATCTTATTATTGATTACAGCAGTAAGATAATACCAGTCTGGCGACTTTTTTGTGAGCTTTGGTGAACGGCCGTAAAGTATATTAACTGTGTCATTTACATGCAGGAGATTAAAATAATAGTTAGATAAAATTTTGTTCTCGGTTTTTGCAACAGTATCCGGTAACGATGCTTCATAATTTACAGGATTACCTGCCGGCCAGAGTTTTTTCGATTTATTTATTTCATCCTGCCAGTTGTAGTCTTGTCCGTTTAAATACTTGTAATAGCAACTGAACATTATTCTGAGCATCGCTTCTGGATGATAAACGCCATCAGAAATAAATATTGAAGAAAGTTCAAAGGGTTGTTTGGGTAGCTTGTAGTGAGTATTGTATGGCCAGTGATATTGTTTGTTATACCTGTACATTCCCCAATTCGTAGTAAAAAAACCGCCTATTTCATTACATATCTCTATTACAGCAATTGAGCTGTCTTGATTTTTAAAATGTTGCTTAACCACCGGACTTAACACATTATCAATTGCAGAAAGGCAAGCGTCATAATTTTTAGGTGTTAACGCTTTAACCTTCTGCGGAGGTAGTTGACTATACGGCAAGTAAGTACTAAAATGTGCTGCTGCACATCCCAACAATGTGATACTCGTTATGAGCGTAAAGACTTTTGCTTTAGTCATGACCTCTTGCCTTTGTTTGTGTTACAAACTGCTAAATATTGTACAAGGTTGAGAACATTACTACAGTTTGCCGTCGGTGTGTCTTATGACCAGCGACATTTGCACTAAACTATTAATTTTATTCATTCCAAACATAAACTTTATGTGGTTGGTCAGGCGACGCAACCACGGCGTGCTTCGTTTGGCAATACACCAACAGAGTCAGAGGAGTTATATTCTGAAGAGTGCTTTCATATTTACGTCTTTACACTTTAAAATTCTATAAGAAGGGTTTTGTTTATGTCATAAAACTCATAACAATATTCCCCTTCTATAACAGCAAATGTTTTTTCTAATTTATCAATATTAGGTT
>JAKFCI010000487.1:0-11016 GCA_036676725.1 Chitinophagaceae bacterium | reverse complement strand
CGTTTGTAAACAGCACCAATAATGCAATGGACTTGTACGTGGTTTCAATTGCAACAAAAACAGCTAAAAAGATTAATACTACACCTCTAAATACAGTATTGGGAGGCAGTTATCAATGGGCTGGTAATCATCAATTGGTTTACAAAACAATTGTTGCAGGCAAACAACTAACTACCAAACCTGCAGCTCCCAGCGGACCAATTGCGCAGGAAAATTTAGGTAAAGCCGCTGCATCAAGAACTTACCAGGACCTGATTAAAAACCAATACGACGAAGCACTTTTTGAATATTATGGAACAGCACAATTAGTGAGAAACGATCTAACAAAAGAAATATTAATTGGTGAACCGGATATCTATCGCAGCGTTAATGTATCACCAGATAATAATTTTATCCTTACTACCACTATTGATAAACCATTTTCCTATTTAGTGCCTGCTAACGGGTTTCCGCATACAGTTACTGTAATTGATATGAATGGAAAACTAATCAGGTCATTGGCAAAAAATCCAACAAGCGAAGGACAACCGATTGGTTTTGATGATGCACCTGTTTATCCACGCAATTTTAACTGGCGCGATGACGAGGCTTCAACACTTACCTATGTGCAAGCATTGGATAATGGCCTGGGCAAGAAAAAGGCTGACTACCGCGATGCTGTTTATTCGGTTCAAATACCAGGCGATGCAACAGCCAAAGAATTATTTAAAACGAAGCGTCGCTTTGGAGGCATCACCTGGGGCAACAAAGATGTTGCTGTTTTTTATGAGCGAACAAGTGCGGACCGGAAGATCCGGATGAACCGATTTAATCCTGCAACAGGTAAAGTTGATTCATTATTTGAACGTAGCAGCAATGATGCCTACAGCGATATTGGTGCACCAATGACGGAACGGAATCAATACGGGCAACAAGCATTGATCTTATTGAATGGTTCTCAATTGTTGCTACGCTCCCAAGGCTCTTCACCTGCTGGTGACATGCCGTTTGTACAAACTTTTGATGTTAATAATGGAAAGAAAAATATATTATGGCGTTCCCAGGCACCTTACTACGAAACGGTAGTTGAAGTAATAGATGCAAAAAACGGAACATTTTTAACAAGCAGGGAAAGCCCCACAGAAGTTGCCAATTATTACATACGCAACACAAGAAAAAAAATTGCACCCATTGCAATCACTGATTTTAAAAATCCATATCCACAGTTGGAAGGAATTGTAAAAGAAAAAATTTCCTACAAAAGAACTGATGGTATTAACCTGACCGGTAATCTTTATTTACCCAAAGGTTTTGATGCGAAAAAAGACAAGCCCTTACCGGTAATTATGTGGGCTTATCCAATTGAATATAAATCTGCTGCAGATGCGGCCCAGGTAAGAGGATCAAAATATACTTTCACCCGCATTAATTATGGTTCGCCCATATTTTGGGTCACGCAAGGATATGCCGTTTTAGATGCGGCAGAAATGCCAATTGTTGGAGAAAACGGGAAAGAGCCAAATGATAATTTTATTCCGCAATTGCATTTAAATGCACATGCAGCTATTAAAAAATTGTCCGACATGGGTGTAGGCGACAGCAATAGAATTGCGGTTGGGGGTCACAGTTATGGTGCATTTATGACCGCCAATTTATTAGCGCATACCAATCTATTTAAAGCCGGCATAGCCCGCAGCGGCGCATACAACAGGAGTTTAACGCCATTTGGTTTCCAGGGCGAGGAAAGAACTTACTGGGAAGCGCCGGAAGTTTATAGTTCAATGAGTCCTTTTAATTATGCACAAAAAATAAAAACGCCAATACTTTTAGTCCATGGCGAAATGGATAATAACTCCGGCACCTTCCCTATTCAAAGCGAACGTTTATACAATGCAATTAAAGGGCATGGCGGAACGGTGCGTTACGTGGTGCTGCCTTACGAAAGCCATGGCTATTCTGCCAAAGAAAATATTTTGCATTTACTATGGGAGCAAAACCAGTGGCTGGAGAAATGGGTAAAGAATGCCGATAAAAACAAACCCGGACAAACCGAAATGAATAAAGCTTTTTAATAATTAGCCAACAAAGGCACTTGCATCAGCATTTGTTGTGTCACTCCCTTCATCGTTTGGTAATTATATGCAACAAAAAGATGGCGCTCAAAAAGTGCCATCTTTTTTTGGATATATCCAAATACTATGGCTTCAACACCGGCTTTGTTTTTTGTTGTTCTTTCCAATGCTCGCCTTTTTGATAGATTAGTTTTGTGAGTGGAAATTTGAATTTTAAATACCCATTATAATCAACGCCTAATACCCTGTGCGGGATAGAGGCATCGTTTTGCAGGCAAATATTAATTGCTTTTGTATAAACAGATGGACCTGTCATTTGGTGTACGTCGTGCGGGAATTTGTTTTGAGCAAAATTTTCTAAAATCAGTTCCAGCGTTTTTTTTAGAAATGGATGACCGGATTCAAAAATTAAAGCCCACTGAACATATATACCCGGGTTCTTTTCCATTGAAATAATCGCTTTGTCATTTTCCCTTATAAAATCATCAAGCTTTCCTTTTATTGTGCTGTCAATATCTAAGTAAACACCACCTTTTTTGTAAAGGATGGCATACCTGAAAAAATCAGCCTTTGCAGCCCCAATTTGAATTCTTCTATACGCATTGAGCACTTCGGGCTCATATTCTGAATTTAAAAATGCTTCAATTCTTTCATCAGTATAAAACTCGTACGCATAGCCCGGGTTTTTTTTCCTGAACCTGTTTATATACCACCTGTTTATAAAAGGGAGTTGATCGGTTTTAAATGTCTGGTAAATAACTTTGGGAATGGCCACGATGGGAAATTATAAAATATACGCCAAACGTAATTTGGCTATTAAATTTTTGTTCGGGTTAAAGTCTAAAATTTATGTTAACCGCCAACCATTTACCCAGGGATACCGTCATCCACCAGAACTTTGCAAAAACCTTCAATAAATGAAAAAATCTTTTTTATTGGTAGCCTTTGTTACTATTTACCTTTTTTCCTCTGCGCAAAAAATTGAAGGGATCTACTTTAATCTTTATACTGATAGTTTAAAAAAGGGCTTTTATAATTATATAAATGTTGATGCAAAATTTTCGGATGGTAACTGGCAGCCACTTGATTCATCACAGATCATATTTAGTTCGAATGGAGGAAAGTTTAAAGGAAATGACTTATTTATTGACAGTGCATATTCCGGCGAAACAGTTGTTATTACCGCAATTTTAAGAAGCAATCCAAAAATCTGGAAAAAGGTTACGATCCATATAAGAAAAAGGGGCTTTGATGAGCCCCTTAAAACAGATGAAGAAATTTTAAATGAGATGAAACAAAACGGTCGCAGGAAAAAAAGCGCCGGCTTTGCTTAATTACATTTTTTTAGCATCTTCTAAAAACTTCGCTAAGCCAATATCAGTCAAAGGATGTTTCAATAATCCAAGAATTGATTCTAAAGGACAAGTACAAACATCGGCACCTAATTCTGCGGCACGAACTATATGATTAGCACTGCGAATTGATGCAGCTAAGATTTCTGTTTTGTAACCCTGGATGGCAAATATTTGTGCAATTTGTTCGATCAGGATCATTCCATCCCAACCACTATCATCAATACGACCAATAAATGGTGAAACGTATGCTGCGCCGGCTTTTGCAGCCAGTATTGCTTGTCCTGCTGAAAAGATCAAAGTGCAATTGGTACGAATGCCATTGTCGGTAAACCACTTAATTGCTTTTACACCTTCTTTGATCATGGGCACTTTAACCACGATATTCGGATGCAAGGCAGCCAGTTTTTTACCTTCTTCTACGATGCCATTAAAATCAGTAGAAAGCACTTCAGCGCTGATGTCGCCGTCAACCAACTCGCAAATTGTTTTGTAATGCTGGTCTATGGCTTCCCGGCCTTGTATGCCTTCTTTAGCCATTAATGAAGGATTGGTAGTAACACCATCCAGGATACCTAATGCTGCTGCTTCTTTAATTTGATCAAGATTGGCAGTATCTATAAAAAATTTCATTAAAAAAAGATTGTTTGAACCGCAAATATAGAAGAATGAGGATGGAAGAAGGCAATAAAAAATCCGCATAAAGCGGAATAAAAAAAATGGCAGGCTACTTACATCGCACCGCTACAACCGCCTACCCTTGCTACCTTCCGATCCTGGGGGAGTTCAGCAGGAGCTGGTCGTGCAAGACCTGCCGGCGCAAAAGTAAGGGTTTAGTGTTTACGATATGCTGTTAAAATTAAAAAATTTCCGCGTTGATTAAATTGTTGCCATACAAGTGTGCGACGCAAGGAACGATGAGCGCAGCAACTGGATGGTAACATAACCTGTTTGAACTATTTTAAAACTGAACTAAGCTTACCTTTGCGCCTTTAAATAAGCACATGGACGTAAAGAACAACATTTTAGAAACCATTGGCAACACGCCACTGGTACGTTTGAACAAGATCACGAAAGATATTCCTTGCACCGTTTTAGCAAAGGTTGAATATTTCAATCCGGGCAATTCTATCAAAGATCGCATGGCTGTAAAAATGTTAGAAGTTGCGGAAAAGGAAGGAAAAATAAAACCCGGCGGAACCATTATTGAATGCACATCGGGCAACACCGGAATGGGACTTGCTTTGGCCGCAGTTGTAAAAGGTTACAAATGCATTTTTGCAACAACCGATAAACAATCGAAAGAAAAAGCCGACATACTTAGAGCACTTGGCGCGGAAGTAATTATATGCCCGACAAATGTTGAACCGGAAGATCCACGCAGTTATTATTCCGTAGCTAAACGATTGGCTAAGGAAATCCCGAATTCATTTCATTTTAACCAATACGATAACCTGGCCAACAGGCTTGCGCATTATGAAAGTACAGGCCCTGAAATTTGGAAACAAACCGACGGCAAAATTACACACCTGGTAGTTACAGCAGGCACTGGTGGCACGGTTACAGGCACAGCGCAATATTTAAAAGAAATGAATCCAAATGTGCAAATTTGGGCGATCGATGTTTATGGCTCTTTACTTACAAAATATTTCCGCACCGGCGAACTGGATATGAACGAAGTGCATCCCTATATTTCGGAGGGCTTTGGAGAAGACTTTGTACCCGAGAATTATGACATGAGTGTGATTGATTATTTTGAACAAGTGACGGATAAAGATGGCGCGGTAATGACGCGTAAGCTGGCAAAAGAAGAAGGTTTGTTTTGCGGTTACAGTGCCGGCAGTTGCCTGCAAGGTTTAATGCAATTAAAAGACAAACTAAAAAAAGATGATGTTGTTGTATTGATCTTTCATGATCATGGCAGCCGCTATGTTGCAAAAGTGTATAACGACCAGTGGATGGCGGAAAGAGGTTTTTTTGATGTGAAGACTTTTAAGGATGTTATAAATGCACGAGGCAAACAAAAGTTAATTACAATAGAACCCACACAATCCGTTGCTGAAGCAGTTGACCTCATGAAAAAGTATGACATTGAACACATACCTGTTATTAAGGGTGAGGAATTGATCGGATCTATTAGCGAAGGTGGTTTGTTTCAAAGAGTGTTTAATAACCCGGAAATAAAAACAGAAAAAATAGAAAGTGTAATGGAGAATGCATTTCCATTAGTACAGTATGATACCGCTGTTGAAAAGCTGGGCACTTTAATAAATAAAGAAAATGGTGCGGTGCTTGCAAAAGATGAAAGTGGCAATTACCAGATTGTTACAAAATATGATGTAATACAGGCATTGGCATAAAGGCAGAAAAACGCAATTTTTATTACATAGGTAGATTTACTTAGAGGCTTGATCAGCCTCTTTTTTCATATATAACGTTTACAAATAGTGTATTTTTTTTATCAGCTTTTTAAAAAATTGTTTCAATTTTTCTACAACCGCAAACATGCCAAAACCAGCAGTAGCAAGCTTTTCAGGGCAACACAATGGTTAGGAGAATTAAAAGAAAATGTAAATATGAAAAAATCGGGAATGAACTTTTCAGTTTAAATAAAGTAGAACTACGATGCAAATCACGTTTATTTACCACTACGCATTACCGTAATTTACGCTGCTGTGCGTATTTACCATAATTGCAAAAAAGAGCAATACTGCAATTGTTGCGTAATACCGGGTAGTATACTTTTGTGTCAGAAGTTGATTGATCGCAAAACAATCCAAATCCAACAGAAAGACCAAGAATCCAAAGTCCGAAAAAAACCAGAACATTTATCCAGATCTGAAAAACCAAATCGATCCGGTATCCGAACAAACCGTCCAGAACACAAGAACTTAAATCCAATCCGAACGAAAGCCAAAATCCAGTATCAATCAACTTCCTTCTTTTTTAAGAAGTTTTAATTGAAAAACCGAGCCTCGTAATCCAATTCCTAAGAAGTCCCGTTTTTAAGTTTATTATCCTAAGAAAACCAGTCCAATTTCCTTTTAAAAAACCGTTCGACACAGAACACACTAAACCTATCACTGATTCCAAACCAATGAAAACCATTGGAATTAAAATTCCTCTATCCTCCTGCCTATCTTTTAGAGTGGCAGGGGGAAAGTGATAGAGCTAAAAACATCTACTTAGCGGTAGATTTTTTTATTTAGCCAACTGCAATACTACTGGCAAAGCCTGTTGCCACGCTCGTTTCAACGTTCTGAACTTTATTGAGCGGGTGCTAATGTCGCTTAGTTAAAATTAACTTCCATGAAATGCAAAGGCTTTTACTTTGCTTATGCCTTTTTTCACCGACCAGTTAAACAGGAAAATTGAAGTAACACAAATGCCCCAACGCATTATTTCCCTGGTTCCTTCGCAAACAGAATTGTTGCATGATCTTGGGTTGAACGAGGAAGTAATTGGCATCACCAAATTCTGCATTCATCCAAATGAATGGTTCCGCACAAAACAACGAGTAGGCGGTACAAAAAACTTAGATATTCAAAAAATCAGGTCGATGAACCCTGATTTGATCATTGCCAATAAAGAAGAAAATAATAAAGAACAAATAGAAGAATTAGCTGCTGATTTTCCTGTATACACCAGTGATGTAAACAACCTGCAGCAGGCACTTCAAATGATAGAACAAGTTGGAAGCATCACCAATAAAATTGAAGAAGCCGAAACGATGATTAAAAAAATTAAAAGCGGCTTTACCCATCTAAAAGAAAATACAAGCAACAACTACATTCGTACCGCTTACCTTATTTGGAAAGATCCGTACATGACGGTGGGTGGAGATACGTTTATAAATGATATGTTATTTCATGCAGGGTTTAAAAATATTTTTTGCCATCAAAACCGTTACCCCGAAGTAACAATAGAAGAAATAAGATTGGAAAATTGCCAGGTGCTTTTTCTATCTTCTGAGCCCTACCCTTTTAAACAAAAACATATTGACGAATTGCAGGAACTATTACCAAATACAAAGATCATGTTGGCAGATGGAGAATGCTTTAGCTGGTACGGAAGCCACCTTTTGCAAGCACCTGCTTATTTTCAAAAATTACAAGTAGAGAGTATTGTGTAAATTCGATTTGATGGAGCCGCACGAAACCGATAGACCTTCCAGAAAAAAACCTTTCTTCCCCGTTAACAAAGGATTACGCAGCTATTTAAGAACACATGGCCGCGAAGCTACGCTACCAGTTTCTTACAACGATCTATTGAATTTTTCTTATTCGATTCCGTTAAAAGATAAGCAAGGTAAAGACACACTTTGGGAGAAAGCTTTGTACGACATGAAGGATTGGGAATACCTGCGCAAAGGCCTCATTAATTTATATGCGATTTTAAAAACCGAAGGCGATTACACATTTACATCGCACCTCGATCTTGCAAGAATAGACTATTGCACTTTTGGAAATTCAAATCCATTTCGCATACGCATTGTAAACCGCTTTAACGATAATTACGATCACTATTACATTAAACAGGAAGATGCTTCACGCATTTATGGACTTGAGTTGGAGCATATTCTTTCACCCAACCGCATTACTTTTTTAACCGGCAATAAAACACTTGTTGAAGAACATATTCCGGGTTTACCCGGCGATGTATTTATTCATCATCACCTCGATCTCCCGGAAACAAATAAAATTAGGTTGGCAAAAGAATTTGTAAAATTTAATGAGCGTTGTTTCATTCGCTTATTGGGCGATATGCGCAGCTATAATTTTGTAGTAAATGTTACGCCGGATATTGAAGATTATCATTACCGGATACGTTGTATTGATTTTGACCAACAGAGTTACGAGGGAAGGAAGAATTTATACCTGCCGCAATTTTTTAAAGAGAACCATTCACTGGTGGAACTTAGTTTAAAATACCTGAATGCAGAAAGCATAGCACAATACCAGGCCGAAGAACGAACGCTCATTGCATTTAGAATGGCGGCCACCCGCTACCGTATCATGGACTTGTTAAACATTATGTCAGCAGATGTTATTTCGACTACCGAAAAAGTGGACCAGCTAAAAAACCAGCTGGCAGAACATTTTAAAAACAACCAGTTATTAAAATGTCGCACCATGGGTCAGTTGGTAAAACAAACCTTGCGGATAACGCTGCGTCCGCATCTTTCCCGCATTCAAAAAAACCTGGGAAAGATCACTGATTAAAATCCTTACACAGTTGATACTTTTCTTTAATCTAAGCAGGCTAAACTGCGCTGCCCGTATCTTCGCCACTCAATTATCAAAAGTTATATTCAATATTTAATAGCAAAGCATGAAAAAATACAAACCAGGCGTATTATTTGGTGAAGAATTAAAAGCACTTTACACGGACGCCAAAGCAAACAATTTTGCACTACCAGCGGTTAATACAATAGGAACCAATAGCATTAACGCTACGCTTGAAACAGCAGCAAAAGTAAACTCCCCGGTGATCATACAGTTCTCGAATGGCGGCGCACAATTTATTGCGGGTAAAGGAATGCCTAATGATAATTTGCAGGGTCATATTGTTGGTGGCATTTCCGGTGCATTGCATATTCATAATGTAGCTAAATATTACGGTGTTCCTGTTGTTTTGCATACAGACCATGCAGCTAAAAAATGGTTACCCTGGATCAGTGGTTTGATTGATGCGGGTGAAGATTTTTTTAAAGAAAAAAAACAACCGCTATTCAGTTCACACATGCTCGATCTTTCTGAAGAATCTTTGGAAGAAAACATTGAAACCTCTGTTGCATTCTTTAAGCGAATGAAACCACTAGGAATGGGCATTGAAATTGAACTCGGTGTCACAGGTGGCGAAGAAGATGGTGTTGACAACAGTGGTGTGGAAAATGAAAAATTATATACACAGCCGAATGAAGTTGCCTACGCTTTTGAAAAATTGAGAGCTGTTGGAGATCTATTTACTGTAGCTGCTGCATTTGGAAATGTGCATGGCGTATATAGCCCGGGCAATGTTGAATTACGTCCTGAAATTTTAAACAACAGCCAGGTTTATATTAAGGAACATTATGGAACAGAAGACAAACCAGTATTCTTTGTATTCCATGGAGGCAGTGGTTCTCCTCAAAACCTGATAAGAGAAGCCATTGGATATGGTGCCATTAAAATGAATATCGATACAGACCTGCAATGGTCATTCTGGGAAGGCATTCTTAATTTTTACAAAGACAAAGAAGGTTATTTGCAAGGGCAATTAGGCAACCCGGATGGAAGTGATAAACCAAATAAAAAATATTACGATCCAAGGGTGTGGTTACGCAAAGCAGAAGAAAGCTTCAGCAAGCGATTAGAAGTTGCGTTTGAAGATCTGAATTGTATCAACAGGAATGCATAAATTAAGAACCCCGCAAAAATGCGGGGTTTATTTTTGTTATGTATCGGGCACACAAACCGTTTTAAACCACTTCCCTTGCCATTATATTTGTTTGCACTATTTAAAACAATTTTATGGCAAAAAACATTGTTGAAATATTAGGCGACAAGGCTGAATATTTTTTGGAACACCGGTGTTCGACAATTGATAAATCCACCATTCATTTGCCTTCTCCAAATCATGTAGATGATATATGGATCAACAGTAACCGCAACAACCAGGTACTGCGCAATTTGCAATCACTTTTAAATCATGGTCGCCTAGGCGGCACCGGTTATTGCAGCATTTTTCCAGTTGACCAGGGCATTGAACACAGTGGCGGATCAGCGTTTGCGCCAAACCCTATTTATTTTGATCCGGAAAATATTATAAAGCTGGCAATTGAAGGCGGGTGTAATGGCGTTGCTTCCACCTTTGGTGTACTTGGAATTTTAAGCCGTAAGTATGCACATAAAATTCCATTTATTGTAAAGATCAACCACAACGAATTTTTAAGCATGCCCAACAAGTTTGATCAGACCATGTTTGGCACCATTAAAAGTGCATGGGATATGGGTGCCGTCGCAGTGGGTGCGACCATCTATTGGGGCAGTGCAGAAAGTACACGTCAACTAAAGGAAGTTGCAGAAGCATTTCAATATGCGCATGAATTGGGTATGACCACGATTTTATGGTGTTACACACGCAACAATGCTTTTAAAGTTGATGGCGTAGATTACCATACTTCCGCTGATCTTACCGGGCAGGCAAATCACTTAGGCGTAACCTTGCAGGCAGATATTATTAAACAAAAATTACCAACCAACAATGGTGGTTATAATGCAACAAAACACGGCAAAACACATAAACTGGTATATGAAAAATTAACAACCGATCATCCGATTGATTTAACACGTTACCAATTACTCAATTGTTACAATGGCCGTGTGGGGCTCATTAACAGTGGTGGTGAAAGCAAAGGTGAAAGCGACTTGGTAGAAGCAATTACCACAGCTGTTGTAAACAAAAGGGCTGGTGGCATGGGTTTAATATTGGGACGGAAAGCTTTCCAGCGCCCATTTGAAGATGGTGTAAAAATGTTGAATGCCATACAAGATGTTTACCTGGATCAAACAATCTCAATCGCTTAAAGACGAAATACATAATGGGAAAAAGCCTCCTTGCCATGGAGGCTT
>JAKFCI010000486.1:0-10187 GCA_036676725.1 Chitinophagaceae bacterium | reverse complement strand
TAAATGTAAAACGCCATAACCATCTAATTCAGGCATCATTATATCGCAAACAATTAAAGATGGTTTTTCCTTCATGGCGCTATCAACACCACGTTTCCCGTTTTCAGCAGTAATTGTTTTATATCCAGCCAATTCCAATATTTCCGCCGTATTTTCTCTTAGATCATTATTATCATCTATTACCAGGATCGTTTTATTCATTTGTACTTTGATTTGCAGGTATTAATAATGTTATTGTTGTTCCGCCCCCTAATTTACTTTTTAATTTTAGCTTACCTCCTAATAGGTCGGAATATCTTTTTACAATGTGCAGGCCTAGCCCGGTTCCCTGGATATTCTGGGCATTCTTTCCGCGGAAGAAAGATGAAAACAGATGTTTTTGGTCTTCGTCAGAAATACCAATGCCTTTATCACTAACCGAAATAGATGCCATGTTATTTTCGACTTTGGTAGTTACACTAACCGTTTTATTTCCATCAGAAAATTTGACTGCATTGCTTACAAGGTTAATCAATATATTTTTTAGCAACTTCTTATCACTATAAATAATTTCATCGCCTTCATGATCATAATCGATGTGTTGGTCATCTTTCACTAATCCTCTTAATTCGTCTATAGTATCTCTAACGGTGTCGGGCAAATCGAATTCGCTAAAACTGGCGCCAATTTTTCCTTCGTCTAATTTTCCAAGCGATAAAAAGTCTTCCAGCAAATCATTTAAATGCTTTACAGATTCCTTTATCCGGTTTATATGTTTTGTGCGATTTTCCTGTTGTTCGGTGGTGGTATATTTTGAAATGAGCGAAGCCGATGAAAGAACTGCACTCAATGGCGTCCTGAATTCGTGGGAAGCCATGGAAACAAAACGGCTTTTAATTTCGTTCAGCTGTCTTTCTTTATCCAGGGCTTCATTCAATTCGGCTTGAGATTGCTCCAGGCGTTGCAAAGCTTCTTTTAAAATTACTGTTCGTTCTTCCACTTTTGCTTCAAGGTCAGTATTTAATAAACGCATATCAGCTGTAACCTTTTCTAATTGTTGTTTCTGCCTTAACATGCTTTGTTCAATTTCTTTTCGATGGGTGATGTCGACGATGAAAGCAATAACATACTGGTCGTTATTTTGCTTGTATGCACTTAAGCTTACTTCAACAGGAAAATTGCTTCCATCTTTCTTTTGCCCATAAAGATCGCGGCCTGAGCCCATTTCGCGATTTTGAGGTTCGCTGTAAAAACCATCACGTAATTGCACATGCCCTGCCCGATGTTTTTGTGGCAGTAAAACTTCAATCTTCTGACCAACCAATTCCTCTTCAATATATCCAAACATTTTGCAGGCCGCCGGGTTTACCAAAATAATATCAGCATTGCGATTGGTTAAAATAATGCCCTCGGTAGCGTTTTCAAATAAAGAGGTCATGTGCGATCTATCCCATTGTATATTTTTTAAAAGATCTTTTATATACAATACAATCAGGGTTGTAAAGGCAATTAGTAGCATCAAAAAAAGAAACTCTATCCAAACCTGGGTAAGCGATAATTGGTAAATATTCCAAACCATAAAACCAACAATAACCATTATGCTGCCTATACCGGCAATAATTGTTGAACTGCGTGTTTGTACAAATACAGAAAGAAAGATCACCACCAGTAAGCCACTTAAAGTAATGGTATATCCCGGAAGAAAATAAGATAATACAATAGTTAGAATCGATACAACTATTGCGTAAACACTTGCCTGTCGACCTGAAAGTTGGGGCATCATCACAATAGAGGGGATTTGTACAAACTTAAACAGAACCTTATAATTGAAGGAGTTCTTTTTCCATTTGCATTGCTTTTGGAAATAAAATATTATTCTCAAGGTGTTTGTGCTGCATAATATCAGCATCAAACTCTTTTAATTTATGATAGATCACCTGGTGATTGGTACATGCCTTTTCATTAAAAGTATAATTGTTCGTTGCGCTTCTTAATGCAGTTAAAAGGTTCGCAATGTTTTGATGCTCCACTTCAATTACATGCGTTAATGATTTTTGAAGTGTCCGCACGAACAATGCACCATAACTGGCCTGGTGGATAAAAGAATTGTTAACCTGTTTTATATAAGGAAAAATAACTTGTTCCTCTTTAGCGAGGTGCTCGGTTAAATCGGTTAATAAACGATCAAAGGAAACTTGAACTTCTACCAGGTAAGGATATTTTGTTTTGTGACCTTCTACAAACTGGGTTAATAACTGGTTCAATTTTGGACCCGCGATCTTTACATAACCATGATGCACATGTACAATGTAATCAACCAGGAAATCAAATGGCCACTCATCAAAAGAAAGTGCATTCGGAAGCTGTACATTTTGCGTAGCGCTTTTCAATTCCGTTTCTATTTTTTCTTGATCAAGGTTTAGCGTTAAACAAACCTGGTCAAGTGGCAGGTTACCACCACAACAATAATTAACGCCCCATTTTTTAAAAACATCGGCAGTTCGGTAATCTTTTCGCACAATATCTGATACTGTTTGAACCTTTTCTTGTTCGCTCATTTAAATATTTTTTAGTGGGTTATGTACGTATCTTTTTCCGGTAAATGATTGGTTGTAATGCTTTTGATAAAATCATGGCTATCATTTAATATCAGATCTTGTACTGTTGTGTTTGCTAACCAATCCTGCAGACTGTTTTTAATATCCTCGACTTTTGGGTGCATAGGGCATGGATTTTGTCGGTCGCACTCATGTAAACGCAATACACAATTTTTAAAAGTGGATAACCCATCCGTTATTTCAACGATGGACAATAAAGAAACTGAAAGTGTTTTTTGATTGATTGAGAAACCACCATTGGTTCCCCTGCTTGAATCCAATAAGCTTTCTTTTGCCATCCGTTTTAAAATCTTTCCCATGAAATGCCGGGGCACATCTAATTCTTGAGCTATTTCATTTAGCTGAATGCGATCTTTTTCTCCCTGCATTACAGCAACATATAAAAGGCCCCTTAAAGCGTACCCAAATGATTTGGAAAACAACATAGTAGCGATTGGCTTCAAAACTATTGTTGTTCTAAACCAGCGGAATTGACATTTATCATTAAACTAAATGATGCTTATCATTTAGGATGGTATACGTTCAAAATACATTTGTCCCCATAAAGGACATGGAAGTCTTTTTTAAACCATAAACAAAGCAAACATGAAAAGATCAATTTTAGTACTGGCACTTCTCTTTTGCGGCACTGTTGGTTTTATTGCCTGCTCCGACGGAGGTGAAAAAACCACTGATGAAACCACAACGGGGACTACAGATGCAGCAGCCGAAGGCACAGAAGTACACGGCACTGAGGTAAAGCCAGGAGATGTAGAATTAACAACACCATTAAATGCTACATGGGTTACATCCGGCAAAGCTATCTACGACATGAAGTGTCAAAGCTGCCACAAGCTATCAGATGAAAGAGTGGTTGGTCCGGGATGGAAGGGGGTAACTACCAGGCGGGAGCCGCATTGGGTTATGAACATGATTACTAATGTGGATATGATGCTTGAAACTGACCCTGAAGCCCAAAAGCTACTGGAACAGTGTCTTGTACGAATGCCGAACCAAAACATTAGTAAAGATGAAGCCAGGCAGATACTGGAATTTATGCGCAGTAACGACGGCGTCAAATAATTTATAAAACAAATAGAACCAAACATATGTCACACTCTTCCACCAACTTTTTACTGGCTGCAGCTTCTTTTGCTGTAGTAGTAGGAAGTATACAAAGTTGTAAACCCAAAACCGCACAAGCTGCGGCTGGCGGCAATGCCGAAAAAGCCTACGTAGCGCCGGGTAAATACGATGAATTTTATAATATAGTTTCCGGGGGCTTCAATGGCCAAATAGGTATTTATGGAATTCCATCCGGCCGCTTATTTAGAATTGTTCCGGTTTTTTCTCAAACTCCAGAAAGTGGTTATGGTTTTAGTGAAGAAACAAAACCAATGCTGAACACTTCTCATGGTTTTGTTCCATGGGATGACCTGCATCACATTGCACTTTCTCAAACCAAAGGCGAACATGATGGTCGCTGGGCCTTTGCCAACGGTAATAACACACCGCGCCTTGCACGTATCGATCTTACTACTTTCCGCACATCTGAGATCTTAGAAATTCCAAATAGTGCAGGTAACCACGCCTCTCCTTTTATTACAGAAAACTCTGAATACGTGGTTGCAGCAACCCGTTTCTCAGTTCCGCTTGATGATCAAAACGGGGATGTTCCCATCAATACATACAAGCAAAACTTTAAAGGCTCTATCTCCTTTGTTTCATTAAATCAAACATCAGGAGAAATGAGCATTGCTTTCCAGATACGTACGCCGGGCGTAAATTTTGACCTTTCCCGCGCTGGTAAAGGAAAATCGCATGGTTGGTTTTTCTTTAGTTGTTACAATTCAGAAAAAGCAAATACGCTATTAGAAGTAAACGCTTCAGCTAAGGATAAAGATTTTATCATGGCTGTTAACTGGAAAAAGGCAGAAGAATATGTAAAAGCAGGAAAGGCAAAAAAACAAGCAGTTTCATATGCGCATAACCTGTATAACGAAAGCACGCATACTGCTACTTCAACTATAATGAAAGAAGTCCTCGTGTTAGATCCAAAAGATTGTCCTGATATGTTGTATATGATTCCTTGCCCTAAATCACCACACGGAACCGATACAGATCCTACCGGTGAATACATTGTGGCCTCTGGAAAACTAGCTGCAACCATTCCTGTATTTTCTTTTACAAAATTGCAACAAGCTATTGCCAACAAAACTTTTGATGGTGAATATGACGGCATTCCTGTTATTAAATACGAAGCCGCCTTACATGGTGAAGTTCAGAAACCAGGTCTTGGACCTTTGCATACAGAGTTTGATGGGAAAGGAAATGCGTACACTTCCATGTTCGTATCTTCTGAAATTGTAAAATGGAGTTTGAGTGATCTTAAAGTTTTGGACCGTGTTCCAACTTATTATTCTATTGGTCACTTATCTATTCCTGGTGGACCAACTGCAAAGCCTCATGGTAAATACATGATCGCTTACAATAAGATCACAAAGGACCGTTACCTGCCAACCGGGCCAGAGTTAACACAAAGTGCTCAATTGTTTGATATTAGTGGTGAAAAAATGAAATTGATTCTTGACTTCCCTACTACCGGCGAACCTCACTATGCAGAAGCTATTCCTTCAGCCATGCTGATGAAAAAACAAAGGAAAATTTACAAGTTAGAAGAAAATACACACCCTTATGTTGCCAAAGGCGAAGGACAAACAAAAGTAGAACGCAAGGGCAACCAGGTACATATTTCCATGACGGCCATTCGTTCTCACCTTACTCCAGATAATATTGAAGGTATTAAAGTAGGTGATGATGTTTACTTCCATGTAACAAACCTTGAACAAGATTGGGATGTTCCGCACGGCTTAGCAATTAAAGGTGCTAACAATGCTGAAATTTTGATCATGCCTGGCGAAACACAGACGTTGAAATTTAAAGCGGAAAAAGCAGGTATGTATCCTTTTTACTGCACTGACTTTTGCTCTGCGCTACACCAGGAAATGCAAGGATACTTACGCGTTTCACCTGCAGGAAGCAATGTACCCATAGCTTTTAGTACAGGCACTAATAAACCTGCAACATCGGCAACTGGTAAAGACAGCGGCATAAAAACAGCTGCTGACAGCAATGCAACCAATTAAAAATAAAATGCAGCCTTCCTCTGGGGAGGCTGCTTATAAAAACTTTTAAAATACTGCGTTATGAAAAAGATATTAAACCTGGTATTCATTTTCGCTGCAGGATTAATATGGTCTTGTACAGATGCAACAACCAAAACTGAAACCACAACAACATCAACTGAAACAACGGAAGGTGGAGGACAAGCTTTTGTACAGGATGATGAATCTGCAAAAGATGTAGTAAAAGTTGCATCAGGTTCTCCAGATCATACCACCCTGGTTGCGGCAATAAAACAAGCTGACCTTGTAAATTCACTTTCTAATGCAGGACCCTTTACGGTTTTTGCTCCAACAAATGCAGCATTTGATAAAGTGCCAAAAGCAACTTTGGACAACCTGATGAAGGATGAAAACAAAGCGCAACTGCAGGATATTTTACAATATCACGTTTATGTTGGCAACTTAAAAACAGATTTGTTACAGGATGGACAAACCATTAACATGGTTAATGGTGCTAACATTTCAATTACAAATAAGGACGGTAAAATCATGTTGAATAATTCTGCAACCATTGTTGCAACTATACCGGCATCAAACGGCATTATACATGTAATAGACGGTGTGTTATTACCGCCATCAAAATAATTTGATTAAAGAGGTTAAGTATTAATTACTTCCGGGACCTCAATTAGTTCCGGAAGTTTTTTTTAAAGAAGAACATTATTATGAAAAAGATGACATTAACATCAAGGGTATTGGTAGGGCTTGCTTCCCTGGCAATGATTGCATCCTATTTTTTACCAGTATGGGCTATATATTTAATTGCGCCACAATACCCGGAAGGATTGGAAATGAACATCCATTTAAATAAAATTTCTGGTGAAGTAGAAATCATCAACGGTTTGAACCACTATATTGGTATGAAACATATTGATGGACATATGTTCCCGGAATTTAATTTTCTTGTGTACATAGTTGGATTTTTAATCTTATTCGGTCTTATAGTAGCAATTACCGGCCACCGAAAACTGCTCATCACTTTTTGCATATTAATTTTACTTTTCGCAGTAGCTGCACTTGTAGATTTTTATATGTGGGGATATGATTACGGACACAATTTAGATCCAACAGCCCCTATACAAGTTCCGGGTTTATCCTACCAGCCCCCGGTAATAGGTCATAAAAAATTATTGAACTTTGATGCTTATTCCTACCCTGATACTGGTGGATGGTTTATAATTATAGCAGGGATCGTTGTCTTTATCGTTTGGTTCATGGAATGGAGAAGGACGAAAAAAATAAATAAATCAAACCGCGTCATGAATAAAACATCTGTTGCCACCGCCTTTCTATTATTTTTTATTGCAGGATGCACTGTAAAACCCGAACCTATTGCGTTTGGAAAAGATCAATGCAGCGATTGCAAAATGACCATCATGGATCCAAAATTTGGTGGCGAAATCGTTACAAAAAAAGGTAAAGTGTACAAATTCGATGACGCACATTGTATGGCGGTTTTCTTAAATCGTCGTGGGGTAGAAATGTCTGACATTTCAAAAACATTATTCCTTAATTACAATGGCAGTAAAGAATTTATTCCGGTTAAAAATGTAGAATTTGCAGTGGGCTCAAAGCTTAAAAGTCCAATGGGCAGCAATGCAGGAGCATTTCCAAGTAAAAAAGAAGCGCAAAACAAGGCGAAAGAAATAGGCGGGAAAGAAACCAATTGGCCAACGCTTTACAATGTCTTAATTAAATGAGGATTCCCATAACATTAATTCTGCTTTTGTTTTTTGCCAACAGTTTTGCCGGCATTATTGAAGTTGGTAAAACCAAGGTAATTACCTCTTTAAAAGTAGGTATTCAAAGAGCGAAAAATGGTGATACCATTTTGCTTTATCCAGGTGTTTATAAAGAAGGCAATACGGTACTAAATAAATCTGTTCATTTAATTGGAATTGACCGACCTGTTTTAGATGGTGAAACCAAGTACGAAATACTTACTCTTTCAGGTGAAGACATACTTGTTAAAGGAATTCACTTTAAAGATGCCGGGTATTCCTCAATGAACGATTATGCGGCCATCAGCATCATAGATGGCACCCAAATACTGATTGAAAATAACATCATCACCAATTCCTATTTTGCCATTCATGTTGCCAATTCAACTACATCCATCATCAGTAATAATGTTATAAAGGGTACTAATAAATCAGAACAATCATCAGGCAATGGCATTCACCTGTGGAAGTGCGATGAAATTTTAATAGAAAACAATGAAATAGAAGGTCACCGCGATGGAATTTATTTTGAATTTGTAACAAACTCAATTATACAAAATAATATAAGCAGAAAAAATGTGCGTTATGGCTTGCATTTTATGTTCTCCAATAACGACACATATTTGGAGAATACTTTTCAGGATAATGGCGCAGGCGTTGCTGTCATGTATTCGCAAAAGGTTTTAATGATCAAAAACAATTTTGATCAAAACTGGGGACCAAGTGCTTATGGCATTTTATTAAAAGATATTTCTGACAGCCGCATCTACAACAACACTTTTAACCGTAACACGGTAGCAATATTAATGGAAGGCGCTAACCGCATTTCCGTGGCTTTTAATTCATTTACAGCTAATGGCTGGTCGATGAAAGTTCAGGCAAATTGCGATGATAATATTTTTCGGCAGAACAATTTCCAGGGGAACACTTTTGATGTGGCGACAAATGGAACAATGATGCTTAATCATTTTTACAGCAATTACTGGGACAAATATGAAGGATATGATATCAACAAAGATGGAGTTGGCGATGTACCCTATCATCCTGTAAGTATGTATGCGATGATCATTGAACAAAATCCAAATTCATTAATGCTGCTTAGAAGTTTTATGGTATCGCTTTTAGAAAAAGCAGAAAAAGCAATTCCGAGTTTAACGCCGGAAAATTTAAAAGATGAAAAACCAAGAATGAAACCTTTACAATTATGATCAGGATTGAAAATATACAGAAGCGGTTTAAAAAACTTCAAGCCTTAAATAACATAAATGCCAACTTCAATAAAGGCCAGGTAATTTCTTTGATCGGGCCCAACGGATCTGGTAAAACAACGCTTATTAAATCTATTTTAGGCTTGGTAAAACCAGACAGTGGCCATATTTATTTTAACGACGTTGCTGTTGATGAAAAGGTAGATTACCGCAGCCAGATCGGTTACATGCCACAGATTGGCCGCTACCCAGACAATATGAAGATTGGCCAGGTTTTCCAAATGCTTAAAAACATCCGCAACAGCAACAAAAGCCTTGATGAAGAACTATATTACAAATTCAGCCTGGATACTATTGCTGATAAAAGCATGAAAGCACTTTCGGGCGGTACCCGCCAAAAAGTAAGTGCAGCATTGGCTTTTTTATTCGATCCAGAAGTTTTGATACTTGACGAACCAACAGCCGGCCTCGATCCACTTTCTTCCGAAACTTTAAAAGAAAAGATCATTGCAGAAAAGAAGAAAGGAAAACTGATTTTAATTACGTCGCACATTTTAAGCGACCTGGAAGAACTAACTACAAATGTTATGTATTTGCAGGACGGAAAAATTATCTTTTACAAATCGCTGGACGAAATATTACAGGAAACAGGCGAAGAAAAATTAAGTAAAGCCATTGCTTTATTTATGAAGAATGGCCTTGAAAAGAAAGGCCTCTCCTATATTAAACTTGCTAAATAAAAACAGTTATGCTCAAAATTTCAAAATATGTATTGTATGACATACTACGGAATAAGGTAACCATTGCCTATGCGCTTTTTCTTTTTATTGTTTCGCTGGCGCTTTTTCAAATGGAAGAAAATCCCAGCAAAGCCGTTTTAAGTTTATTGAACATTGTTTTAATTGTGGTACCCTTAATCAGCATGGTATTTTCAACTATTCACTGGTACAATTCTTACGAGTTTATTGAATTGATGCTAACGCAGCCGATTAGCCGAAAAAAGGTTTTGCTTAGCGAATATGGTGGCGTGGCTTCTTCGCTTTTAACTGCTTTCTTTATTGGGGTAGGCATTCCTGTATTAATCTACAACTTTAATAGTACTGGCTTGGCGCTCCTTCTTATCGGCAGTTTGCTTACGCTGGTTTTTACTTCACTTGCATTTCTAGCCTCTGTAAAATCAAAAGACAAAGCCCGTGGCATAGGCATTGCTTTAATGCTATGGTTTTATTTCGCATTGATTTACGATGGCCTGGTGCTGCTTATTCTATTTAGTTTTTCAGATTATCCCCTGGAAAAATTAACGCTTGTACTTTCTTCTTTAAATCCAATTGACCTTGGCCGCATTTTTCTAATGCTAAAAATGGATATCAGTGCTTTAATGGGTTATACCGGTGCCACTTATAAAGATTTCTTTGGTTCCAACACCGGGGTTATTTATACCATTGGCATAATGTTGCTTTGGATCATCATTCCAATTTTCCTTGCCGTGCGTTCGTT
>JAKFCI010000485.1:0-4581 GCA_036676725.1 Chitinophagaceae bacterium | reverse complement strand
CGGCGATTATGCAAGCGGTACCAATCATACTTTGCCAACCAATGGTTTTGCCCGGGCTTATAGTGGCGTTAGTATAGATAGCTTCGTAAAAAAGATCACCTACCAAAAACTTTCTGAAGCGGGCTTGAACAACATTGCTAAGACCGTAATTGCCATGGCGGAAGCCGAAGGACTGCATGCTCATGCGCAAGCGGTTAGAGTGCGCTTGAAATAAATGAAGCCATATGAATAATGAAACTGGAAAAAATGAAATTCGATTTAAATAAATTGGTAAGGGAAAACATTAAAAATCTGAAGCCTTATTCTTCTGCGCGTAGCGAGTTTAGTGGTGCGGCTTCTGTTTTTTTAGATGCAAATGAAAATAGCTTTGGTTCTCCCTTAACAAAATGGTACAACCGCTACCCCGATCCGCAACAGTGGGAATTAAAGAAAAAAATTGCTTCCATAAAAACAGCAGATGCGGAAAATATGTTGTTAGGTAATGGAAGTGATGAATGTATTGATCTTTTGATCCGTGCATTTTGCGAGCCCCAAAAAGACAACATTATTATTTGCCCGCCTACATATGGAATGTATGAAGTGTATGCACACATTAATAATGTGGAAGTAAAAGAAGTTTCTCTTTTGCCGGATTTTCAATTGAACCTTGAAGGTTTAGAAAATGCAATTGATGAAAACACTAAACTCATTTTTATATGTTCGCCCAATAACCCAACCGGTAATAGCCTGGACCGTGAAGACATTGAAATATTATTGAACAATTTTGAAGGAATTGTCGTTGTAGATGAAGCATATATTAATTACAGCCGCAGTCGTTCTTTTATTTCGGAACTGAAAGATTATCCTAATCTTGTTGTGATGCAAACTTTTTCGAAAGCCTGGGGGCTAGCGGCTTTGCGTCTAGGTATTACTTTCGCTTCTAAGGAAATTATTGCTGTTTTAAATAAGATAAAACCACCTTACAACATTAACCAGGCTACGCAGGAACTTGCTTTAAAATCTTTAGACAACCTGGAAGAAGTAAATGCCATGATCAAGGAAACAGTTGCCGAGCGCCAAAACTTAATTAAAGCGTTAGTGGCTTTGCCAATCGTGGTTAAAGTATATCCAACTGATGCCAATTTTGTTTTGGTAAAGGTTACAGAAGCCAATAATATTTACGACTATTTAAAAGAACAAGGGATAATCGTTCGCAATCGTTCAAATGTGTTGCTTTGCGATGATTGTTTAAGAATTACGGTTGGTACGCCGGTTCAAGACCAACAATTAATGGAGGCCTTAAAAGCTTATAAAAATTAGTATGGAAAATTTGAATAGAGAAAAAGCAAAAAAAGTTTTATTTATCGATAGGGATGGAACTATGATCGCTGAATTTCCTCCAACTTATCAAATAGATGCTTTTGAAAAGATCACTTTCTATCCTTATGTTTTTAAATATTTAGGAAAGATCGCCGAGGAATTAGATTATGAACTTGTGCTCGTATCTAACCAGGATGGATTAGGTACAGCAAAATTTACTGAAGATCAATTTTCGCCTTCCCATTCACTTATCATGAAATCTTTTGCTAATGAAGGTGTGATTTTTAAAGAAGAACTAATTGACCGTAGCATGCCGGAAGATAACCTGCATACAAGAAAACCGGGCATCGGCATGTTCACGGAATATTTAAATAATCCTGCTTATGACATTCCAAATTCATTTGTCATTGGCGATCGTATAACCGATGTACAATTAGCCAAAAACCTTGGCTGCAAAGCAATCTGGATCAATAATAATCCAAATCTTGGCGGCGCAGAAGTTGCTGATTCTTTAGAAGAATTAAGAAAGGTTGTAGCAGTAGAAACCACTGACTGGAAGGATATTTATAATTTTTTAAAATTGGGGGTAAGAACAATTAAACACGTTCGTAAAACGAATGAAACAGAAATTACCATTGAATTAAATTTAGATGGTAGCGGTCTGGCAAATATTCAAACTGGTTTAGGCTTTTTCGACCACATGCTTGATCAAATTGCCAGGCATGGTTTAATTGATTTAAATATTACTGCAAAAGGCGACCTGCATATTGATGAACACCACACTATTGAAGATACCGGAATTGCTTTGGGGGAGGCTTTTGTAAAAGGTTTAGGCGATAAAAAAGGAATTGAACGTTATGGTTTTGCATTGCCCATGGATGAAGCCGATGCGAAAGTGTTGATTGATTTTGGCGGACGCAACTGGATCGTTTGGAATGCAGAATTCAATCGTGAAAAAATTGGAGATGTGCCAACAGAAATGTTCTTTCATTTTTTCAAATCATTTTCCGATGCGGCAAAATGCAATCTAAATATTGAATGCCATGGCGAAAACGAACACCATAAAATTGAAGCCATTTTCAAGGCATTTGCTAAAACAATAAAAATGGCAGTGAAAAGAGATCCTTTAAAAAATTATTTACCTAGCACAAAAGGTGTGCTTTAAAGAATAAATTTTTTAATACATTTTCCCGTCTTTCATCACCAGCTTTACTTTGCGCACATCTTTAATGTTTGTAGCGGGGTTGCCTTCAACCGCAACAAGATCAGCAAACAGGCCTTTTTTAATGCGCCCAATTTTTTTTCCATAGCCAAAAACATCTGCATTTATCGATGTAGCAGACTTTAATACATCAATCGGTTTCATTCCATATTCAACCATTAATTCCATTTCACGTGCATTATCTCCATGAGTATAAACGCCAACATCGCCGCCCATGCAAATTGTTACACCGCTTTGCAATGCAGCTTTAAAGCTTTTCTTCTTTGCTGTAATTGTTGCTGGTTCCGAACTTTCTCCTTTCTTCCAGCCTTTGTATTGTTGAATGGCATCGCCTGCAGCAAGGGTAGGGCAAAGTGCAACGCCTTTTTCTTTCATTAATTTAAAAATTTCTTCATTGCCTTCATCGCCATGTTCAATGGTTGATACGCCGGCAAGTGCAGCCATGCGCATGCCTTCAATTGAGGATGCATGTGCAACAACTTTTCTTCCGCCATTTTTTGCATTCATCATGATCCATTGCCATTCAATTTCTGTAAATGTTGGACGCACTTCGCCATCGGTGCCCCACCTATAATCAGCATAAATTTTTATTAAGTCTGCACCTTTACTCATTTGCGTACGCAATGCGCTGCTTAATTCCTCCAAGCCTGCAACTTCTTCAGCGCCCTGGTGTAAGTCCACATCAGCGTTTGCCGATTTTGGTGCATACGTTCCTTTTGCAACTATTGCTTTTGTTGCAATGATCATTCTTGGTCCGGCAATA
This sequence comes from Chitinophagaceae bacterium, assembly GCA_036676725.1. Lineage (GTDB taxonomy): Bacteria > Bacteroidota > Bacteroidia > Chitinophagales > Chitinophagaceae > Flavisolibacter. The sequence continues at coordinate 1,297 of JAKFCI010000485.1, read as the reverse complement.
ACATTTTTTTCAATTGCTTTTTTTAACCCTGCATCGTCATAAGCTGCTCCTTCTGTACCAAGGTCGCGTACGGTGGTAAAACCTGCAGCCAACGTGGCTTTGGCATGGTTAACTGCTCTTGCTACACGTTCTGCACGACTCTCCTTTAATACCTGGTCTTCCCAACTTACTTCGTTGTAAGGATGTAAAAAAAGATGTGAATGTCCTTCTATCATGCCGGGCATTAAGGTGCTACCAGTCAATTCAATAATGCGTGTGTTTCCAGGTAGTTTAAAATTCATTGCACCGGCTGCTTCAATTTTATTTCCCTGCACCAACACCACCCAATCGTTATGCATTTGTTCACCGTCAAAAACACGGTCAGGTTTCAATAGATAAAAGCTATCAGTCTGTGCAGAACAAAATTTTGCAAAAAATACCAAAGCAAAAAAAGCAATACCCTTCATTATCGAAAGGTAAAGATTTATGTAATGTACTAAATGCTACTATCGGCTTTTGTTGCGTCGCACACTTCAACTGCTATATTTTCTATTGAACACCACGTAGCGCTCTCAAAAAAATTTCCAATCATCATTCGCAAACCAAAAAATCCTGGAACTCCGGTTTTTTATCGATTACTGATTTTGTAAATGGGCAAAGCGGAATGATCTTTAATTTATGCGAACGGGCATATTCAACACCAGCTTGCACCAATTGAAAACCAATATTCCTTCCGCGCAGGTTTTCATCAATTTCTGTATGTTCTACACACATTTGGTCGCCAGCAGGCATGATATAGGTCATTTCTGCAACAATTTCATTATCAACCTCGATAAAGAACATTCCATTGTTGCCTTCTTTTTTATGTAATACGGTCATAGTTTAAATTTTAAGTAAATCGTGCAAAATTTATTTGTCCAAATGCCGTGCCTGTTGCATATTTGCAATTGAATGAAGCAATTAATAAATAAACAGTGGTGGTGGCATACTAACTCTTTTGGGGTTCTGTGATGCTATTGCTATAGTTTATCAATATATTCAGAAGCCCCATTATGGGGCTTTTTTTATTTATTGTTAGAAATGAATAGCAACCTAGAGAAATGATTGTGTAATTGTTGAAGTGATTGTTGCTGATGAAACAAGCGTGGCAACAGAAGTTAAATAGAAGCAAAAAGCTGAATACCAAATGAAGAAAATAAATATTAAAACGACCGTAAAAAGAATGCTTGCAGATGTGCATACACCGGTTGGCATTTACTTGCGTTTGCGTGACCTGTTTCGCGATACAATTTTGTTGGAGAGTACGGATAGCCATGCC
>JAKFCI010000484.1:0-4899 GCA_036676725.1 Chitinophagaceae bacterium | reverse complement strand
TCATTTAAAAAAGTACGTAAACTTTTTAGCGCTTCATCCTGGTAACCTAGTTCGTAAGAAAGTTTTGCATAATTAAATCGTGAAATCTCCCTTTGGGTTTGATTACTATTGTTAGAGGCGCTGAATAAAAACGCATTTCTTGCATTGGGCTTTTGCCCAGTTTTTAAATACGAATCGCCAAGCAAATACATTGCATGCTGGCTTAACGAATCTTCCTTACCACTTAATTGTTTAAAACCTTCAATTGCCTTATTATAATTATCGGCCTGGTAATAAGCATAAGAAAGTTCGTACAAGTCTTCTTTTCTAACCTTGTCCGAACGGTTTACGTAATCTTCTAAATAAGGTAAAGCCTTTTCGTATTGCTTTTTTTCAAAATAAGCATGTCCTAATAACTGCTTTAATTCAAGATCGTAGTATTGTGCCTTACCGGCCTTTAGTTTTGCTTCTGCATATTTGATCGCTTCTTCTTTTTTACCTTGTACATAATATATCTGTGCTATGTAATAAGGAACGGTTGCTTCGTAAGCCGGATGATTTTCGACAACACGAAAGCTTTCTAACGCTTCCGTATAGTTGCGATCTTTAAATGCAATAAAACCGTAATAATAATTTGCATCAATATAATTAGGATCGTCCTTTAATTGCCTGATGGAATTAAAAAGCGGTTTTGCCTGCGCAAACTGCTTCATTGTAAAATATGAATAACCCTGGTGAAATTTCATATCCGCTACTTCGCGGTTATCAAGGTTGGCAATGTTTGCAGCTTCATATAAACCAACAGCATCAGTAAATTGCTCTTTTCTAAAATAATATTCAGCCAGGTGAAAATTCATCATCTGCACCCGTGCATTATTTTTTGTAATATCTATATATTGTTTTGCATCGTATTCGGCACGGGCTTCATTTTGCTTTAATGATAAAACAGTAGAATAATATTCAACTTCCTGCACCATTAAATCATTATTAACCCGGTCTTTTTCTTTAATGGTTTGTTGCAGTTCTTTTAAAATAGGATAAGCAAGATTGTATTGTCCTTTTTGAAAATATTCTTTCGCCATGGAAAAGCGTTCATTCGGATCCTGGTAAACCAGGTTTTGTTGTGCGAAAGAAAAAAGAGAAAGAACAGAAAGAGAGCAGAGTACACAATATTTCTTCATAGTGAGTCCTTTAGCCATTGCAGGGATAACGTTGAACCCCTTAAATTATTTTACCTCATACCAAACTTCACTCCAAATAAAAAGCAAACTTTCAACAAACCTACACGTTTAACAAAATATTCTTACCACCCTAATTTTTTAATCCAACAAATTGTTATGTAACATTGCGCAATAAAATCTCTGATCCAAATGAAAAAATTATTCAGTACCCGTACTTCTGATACCGCTTTTACTGTCGCTTGCTTTTTATTGCGTGTTGCAGCCGGTTCATTAATGCTAATGAATCATGGTTTAGATAAATTAATGCACTTTGCCGCAAAATCTGGTCGCTTTGCCGATCCATTTAATATAGGTTCCACTACATCTTTATCATTAACCGTATTTGCAGAATTTTTTTGTGCAGCCTTTATCGTTCTGGGGTTATTTACACGTCTTGCTGCCATTCCATTGATCATTGCCATGAGCGTAGCTTTATTTTATGCACATAAAGGGCAAGTTTTTGGAGACGGAGAAAGCGCAACGCTTTACCTGGCTTGCTTTTCCGCAATTTTACTTTTAGGTCCGGGCAAAGCCAGCCTCGATAATTTCATTGGTAAATAACTAAACGCGGTGTGTATCTGCACGCCAATTTTTTATTTCTTTTTTTACCTGGTCGCTAGTTAGGTTTTCGGATACAGCACGTCGTGATAAAGAAAGTACTTCATCATCCGAGGCAAAGCGTAATGCAATTATTTGGCTTAGGGTTAACCTGCTGTCAATTGGTTTGCCCGAAAGTATAAAATGACGCAGGCTTTCTTCAGCACGTATCGCACGGTCTTGCGCTTTTAGTGCAAAGCCGCGACTTTTAAATAACATGGTAAGTAAAATATAGCCAACCAGCAAAAACATCAGCCCCCAATGTTTTGCAGTTTCACTTTCCATGTTCATGGATATGATGGAGACGGCAATTAAAATTAAAATGGGAAGGCCGGTTAATAAATAATAACTATAAACAATTTGTTTGTGGTTTTTATAATTCTGTTCCTTCATAATTGTTTTGTTTGTCAGCGAAAGTACTACTATGAAGATTCAGTTGCCACGCTCGTTTCACCGTTTGGTAATTCTATTGGGCAAATGGCAAAAGTCTTATTTATTTAAATTTTTCTCAAAGCAAACACTGTTTACAACGTTTTCGTATTGCCCGTAATTTGAAATAATTGTAAATCCATTTTTTTTATACAAGGCAATTGCTTCAGGTTGTTTCTTTCCTGTTTCCAAAATACATTTTGAAAAATTTAATTCTATAGCCCATAATTCCAGTTCCTTTAAAATTCTTGAAGCAATGCCTTGACCTCTTTTATGTACCGGAACGTACATGCGTTTTATCTCCATTACGCCGGGTGCAAATTCTTTAATGGCGCCACAGCCAACGGGTTGTTCATTTTCATAGGCTACTATTATATATTTTATCTGGTCCGTTTTATTAAATTGAGCATAGAAAGCATGTTCATCACCATCACGAACCCTAAGATCGGCGTCTAATTCTTTTACCAGGATTTGAAAGTCGGCATTTTCAGATGTAGTTCTCTTGCAGGTTATCATTATGCTGATCATTCTATTGGTGAAGGAGAAAACCAGGTATTTACTGATAAAAATATTATTCTACAAAATGCCAGCAAACCCCGGCCAAGTCAATTACATTCACTTCTTTCCCGTAAGGTTGTTGCGTAATAGCGCTGATTCGAATTCCAAATTTTTCAACTAAATTCTTTTCAAGCAGCATATTTCGAAATTCTTCGACATTATCTATCCTCACATTCAACATCAGGTTTTGGGCAAATTCAATGTTGTCGTATTTCTGTAAAATTAATTTACAACCATCTTTTTCAAAACCTACATAATCGCCGGCATCCCAGGTAATGCTAAATCCAAAAGCCTGGAAAAGTGCTTTGGAGCCTTCGAAATTTTTACCAGATGGAATAAATGGTTCAATTGAAAAAATTTTCATCGCAATTTATTTTTTTATTATTCTCATAAATGAAAAACTTCTCAATCATATATAATTGTCCTTCATTAAAATCAATCCGTTTTCATCCATTAATTATTTCAAAACATCAAGCACCTTATACATTTTTTGTACAAGCCCTGAGGCAGAGCCATTATAATTATTCACTAAAAAGGAAAAAATATATTCCTCCCCGCTTTTTGCTTTGTGGTAACCGCAAAAACCTTTGGCTCCCTGTATGGTGCCGCTTTTTATTTTCATTCCATTGTATTCTGGCAGTGCAAAATACAACCCATTAAACCAGCTTTGCTTTTTTGCGTATTGGAGTACATGTACCTGTGCATGCGTGGTAACACGGTTCAGCGGCGAAAGTCCCGAACCATCTACGATATTTAATTCGGTTTCAGCAATACCTTTATTTTTCCAAAAGTCTTTTACCAGGTCCACTCCTTTTGCCGTAGTTGCTTTGCCACTTTTTTGCAAACCAATGGTCTTCACCAATGCTTCGCCATAAAGATTTATACTTTTTTTATTAAACCAGTAAATGATGCTGTCTAATGGCGGAGAAGTTTCTGTATGCACTACATTTTCTATATCGCCATTATTTAAGAAAAGTGCATTTTGTCCATTCCGTTTATTGTTCAATGCTTTTAACGAATCACGCAAGGTTTCTATAAATTGATTATGTGCATTGGGTATTGCACCGGATATAATAAAGTTTTTTTCATTGACAGGTATTGTACCCCGAACGCTTCCACTGCCGCCATTCAATGGAAAATAAATATAGGCGTTATCGCCACTTCCTTTGGCAGCCGACTTCAATTCAGAATTTAGCGAATAGCCATATAAAAAAGGTTTTGTACCAACAATTTCAACCGGGTCGCCAATGTTAGCGCCCGATTTTAAAATAAGGTCATATTGATTTTCTCGCCAGTTAAGTGCTTCAGCACCCGCTCCATAATAATTACCAATATCTTCCCAAATCCATCCATTGGGTATATTTTCTCCTTCCCATCCTTTTTGATACACGATTACAGGGCCTAGCTTTTCTGCACCTGTTTTGCGCACTGCAGCAATAACCCGGTTAATAGTATTTTTTTCTTTTGTGCTTTCCCAACGCCAGCTACCCAAGGTTGGATCGCCTGAAGGCTGAATGGAAAGCTGGTAACCATCCTTTCCTTTTACCACACCAAATTTTGTTATATAACGAAAATCTTTACCCAGCAACTCGTAAGCAGATGCCGTTGTAATAATTTTTTGGGTTGATGCAGGCGCCAAACCAATCATTTCATTTTTTTTATAAACGACTGCACCTGTTTTAGCGTTAACTACATACAGGGAAGCAATCCCGGACTTTAATTGCGCATCTTTTTCAAATGTTTGAAAGGCATTGGACAACCTGGTGGTTATGCTTTGAGACCAAATAAACGAGCTTAAAAAAATTGAAAATAAAAGAAGGGTAGATTTTTGCATTGATAGTAACATTGCATTAAAATTAAGGAATACCATTTATGACTGAAGTGAACGCTTCCATAATAACAATAGGCGATGAATTACTCATTGGACAAACAGTAGATACCAACAGCGCTTTTATTGCCCAGGAATTAAACAAGATCGGCATTTGGATTAAAAGGCGCATAGCCGTTGGCGATATAAAAGAAGAAATTTTATCAGCTGTGGCGGAACAAAGCAAAATTGCCCAACTGGTTATAATAACTGGCGGCCTAGGGCCAACCGCCGATGATATTACAAAGC
>JAKFCI010000483.1:0-8071 GCA_036676725.1 Chitinophagaceae bacterium | reverse complement strand
ATCATTTAAAACAACCAAAAACAAAATTATGAAAAAAATAATTAAGAGGGATTTAGCATGCCCATATTTTCCTAAAATTAGTTTAAAGATGAAACTCACCACCCTTTTGCTATTAGTTTCGTTATTAAAAATTCAGGCCAGTACCTATTCCCAAAACACAAAAATTACTTTGAACGTAAAGGAGGCCACTGTAGAACAGATTTTTAATAAAATTGAAACCATCTCCGAATTTAGATTTTTATACGAAAGCGATAAAATCGATTTAAATCGCAAAGTTACTTTAGACGTCAATAGAAAAACCATTTCAGAGGTTTTACAATTAGTATTTAAGGGAACGGATGTGCTGTATAAAACCAATGACCGCCAAATACTATTAACGATAAAACCAAAAGTTCCTGCGGCAACCAAAGAATCAAAAACTTCAGTTATTAAAACGGAACAGCTTTTAGAGGTCAAAGGAGTGGTTTCAGACCAAAATAATATTCCGCTTCCGGGGGTAAATATAGTTATTAAAGGGACAATGGTAAGTACTCAAACTGATTTTGATGGTAAATTCTCCATTAAATCGGGGAATGCTAATGGTGTTTTAGTATTTTCTTATATGGGCTTTGTCACTCAAGAGATTGCAATTAAAAATAGAGCAACAATCAATATTACGCTATTAGAGGATGTAGCAACTTTGAGTGAAGTTGTGCTTATTGGGTACGGAAGTGTAAAAAGAAAAGATTTGACAGGTGCCGTTTCTACTATTAAAGCAGAAAAGCTTGCCGAAATTCCAACAAATAATGCCTTAGAAGTGTTACAAGGAAGAATATCTGGATTGGATATGACCAAAAGTGACGGACAGGCGGGATCAGGTTTGAGTTTTACTTTGAGAGGAAATAGATCTTTGAGTGCTTCAAATGCCCCTCTGATTTTATTGGACGGAATACCATATGGATCGGCAGAGGGGATTAATCCGTCTGATATTGCCTCTATTGATGTTTTAAAGGATGCTTCCTCAACCGCAATCTACGGGACACGTGGAGCCAACGGAGTTATTTTGATTACTACAAAAAGTGGAAAAGCCGGTAAAACAAAAATTTCATTTAACACCTATTATGGGGTGCAGGATGCCGCTGGATTAGCAGATATCCAAACGGGGGACGAATATGTTAAATTCAAAAGAGAAGCTTTTAGAACCCGAGGAATTACAAATGATGCCGCTATTTTTAACCCTGCTGAACTTGAAGCAATCAACAACAAACAGTATGTGGATTGGATGAGGGAAATTGTTAAAAGTGGTTCCGTAAAAAATTATGAAGTAAATGTAAATGGAGGTACTGAAAAGACTACGTACAGCATGTCCCTGGGGTTATATGATGAGGAAGGCCTTTTGAAAAATGACAATTTACGCCGTTACAATTTATCTGTAGGTGGCAGCCATAAAATTTCTGATAAAGTAAAGATTGGATCCAAGTTCTTTTTTACCAATCAGGATAACAATCGTAGATATGATCCGTTAAATCAAGCGAATAAAATCAACCCGTTTGGAGATCCATATGATGAAAACGGCAACATTATCTTATATCCCGTTGCCGGACAAAGTTTTAATATCAGTCCATTGGTAGATGAAATTTCAGGCTCTTATGTTGATAATTATGCGTCAAGCAGAGTTTTTAATTCCTCTTACCTGGAATGGAAAATTTTAGATAATTTAAGATTTAAAAGTTCGGCTGGTTTGGATTTTCAGAATAGTAGAAGAGGATATTATTTTGGGAAATATACAATTACCAGAGCAGGTAATGATTCAAAGTCAGGAATAGAAAATTCTAACCAAAAGAATTACACTTGGGAAAATATACTCACCTATTCTAAGAATGTCGGGAATCACGATTTTGATGTGCTTTTAGGGAATAGTTTAATCAGTAATCGATTAGAGACTTCAGAATCGTATGGGTTTAACCAAGCTTCAGAAACGACAACTTTTTACGATTTAGGTTCTAATACGAGTCTGTTGACGATGAATAGCGGACTTGTGGAGAGTAGTCTGAGTTCTTATTTTGGTCGTGTTAATTATGCCTATGATAGTAAATACCTGGTAGAGTTACAGGGGCGCAGAGATGGAAGTTCACGTTTTGCACCCGGCTATAAATTTAAAAACTATGGTGGCGTATCAGCCGGATGGATATTTACCAAAGAAAACTTTTTAAGCGGCTTAAACCGGTTTATGGATTTTGGAAAGCTACGAATCAGTCTTGGCAGTTCTGGCAACCAGGCCAGCGGTATTGGTGAGTTTGATTACCTGGGCCAGGTAAGTTTGGGCTCGGCTTATTTGGGTAACCCGGTTTCTATACAATCGGCAGCTTATTTTAATGCGTTAATCAGCTACGACAGAACCTGGGAAAAAGTGATACAAAAAAATATTGCACTGGATCTTAGCTTCTTAAAAAGCAGGTTAAGCACAACCGTAGAGTTTTATACCAAAGACAATGTGGGTATGCTGGTAAATGTAAATTATCCCAGCGTACTGGGCGGCAATGCACCTAAAACCAATAGCGGTAAACTCGCTAACAAAGGTTGGGAGGCCATTGTGAAATGGAACGACCAGAAAAAAGACTTTTCTTATAATATTGGCATCAGCATTGGCAACACCACCAATAAAGTTTCTGGTGTTGAAAATGCAGACAATTTCGGTGCAGGCAACAATAAAATGGTAAACGGGTATCCATTATATTCCTGGTTTGTGTATAAAACCGACGGTTATTTTAAAGACCAGGCTGAGGTGGATGCTTATTATGCACAATATGGGGCATCTGGCGATCTTACCGGCTTATCACAAAATAATCTGGCCGTGGCACTTCGTCCGGGCGACACTAAAAAAGTGGCCGGTAGCGTAGGCTATATCACCGCATCTGGCAACAAAAACAGCTCGCTGGTTTATGCAGGTGATGGGTTGCCTCACTATACCTTCGGTATTAATTTAGGAGCTGGCTGGAAAGGGCTTGATTTTACCGCTTTTTTCCAGGGACAACTGGAACAAAACATTATGCGTGGCGGATGGATGGCTTATCCCTTCTCTGCTATTTATACCAACCAAAATCCAAATTTTTTGGGCAAAACCTGGACCAGCGAAAAAACCGATGCCATATTTCCCCGCTTAACAGTTAATGGGAGTCGTGCCAAGTGGAACTATGCCAACAACGATTTTATGTTGCAAAATAATCGTTACGTCCGCCTCAAAACATTAGTGCTTGGTTATAGTTTACCAAAAAATCTTATCAGAAAAGTAAAACTGGACAGGGTGCGGATTTATTTCTCCGGAAACGATTTGTGGGAGATCTCAACAATAAAAGACGGCTACGATCCGGAAATGGGCGAAACCTCTCAAAACTCCGGCTATCCGTTTGCACGCACTTGGTCATTTGGTATCAACATCGGATTATAAAACCAGTAAAATTTAAAAGATGAAAAAGCTATTTAGTAAATATATGATTGCAGGAGCACTGGTATTAGGATCTGCTTCTTGCCAAAAAGATTTTGTGGATTTAAAACCTACTTCCAATTTCTTGGATAATGTGTATTTTAAAACCCCAGGTGATTTTAAAGCCTATACTACAGGCATGTATGGCCAATTGCCCGGTTGGGATTTTGGTAACATGGATAATAATACAGATTTATCGGCCAATGTAAAAGGCGAGGGGGCCGACCTTGGTCATGGCGTCATTGCCGCCAGTACCATTGGTTCCTGGGACTATGGGGGCATTCGCTCATGTAATATTTTATTGGCAAAAGCAAAAGAATATACCGGAAGCGGCAGTATAGATCAGTATATTGGCGAGGCCTATTTTTTTCGGGCCATGAACTATTTTAGGTTGCTCAAAACCTATGGCGGAGTACCGCTGGTTACTTCTGTTTTGGATGTAACCTCCGCTGAGCTGTACGCCCCACGCAACAGCCGCTATGAAGTGGTAAAACAAATACTCTCGGATTTAGACAATGCCATACCTAAGCTACCCATCGAACAAACCATTCCTTCGGGCGACAAAGGGCGCATCAGCAAATGGGCTGCCATGGCATTTAAAGCACAAGTAGAATTGTATGAGGCTACCTGGGAAAAATATGTGGGCCAAGGGCCTGATGGCGATGGTATAACCGTTGGCGCAGGTAAAGCCGGCTACGATGCCGCCAATGCAAATAAATATTTGGCCGATGTGGTTACGCTTTGCCAGGATATTATGGACAACGGAGGGTACGAAATCTGGAACAAAAATACTGTAACAGCCATGGCTAATGCCAGCTCTTGGTACCTGTTTAATTTAGAAGATGCAGCCAGCAACCCGGGAGGCTTTGATAAAAGCAGTAATAAAGAATTTATACTCTATAATGTTTATGACTACACTTTGAGAAAATCCGGGAAAAACATCACCTGGACAAGTGGGCAATTGTTTCCCAGCCGCAAGTTTGTGGATATGGCCGTTTGTACCGATGGGTTACCCATTACCAAATCGCCCTTGTTTCAGGGCTACCACAAACCGGAGGATGAATTTAAAAATCGTGACCGCCGCTTATTGAATTATTTATACGGCACGGGCACGGCACCAACTTCGGTTTACCTCGATTTTGGCAACCTCGGCGTCAGCGGCTATGGTAATGCTAAATATGGGGTATATGGTTATGGCTCTCGTCGTACAGATAATACAGAATCAGCTAACTGGCCAATCATTCGCCTGGCTGAAGTATATCTGATGTTTGCTGAAGCGCTGGTAGAATTGAACGGTACAATTACCGACGCTCAATTAGATGCCTCGGTTAACAAATTAAGGGAAAGGGGTGGCGTATCAAAATTGACCAATGCATTGGCCACAGCCAATGGCTTGGATATGAAAGAAGAAATAAGAAGAGAAAGAGGCGTAGAATTTTACCGTGAAGGAAAACGATTCGACGACCTGAAACGCTGGGGCATTTTGGAAGCAGCACTAAATCCATCACGCCTTGGCCGTGTAGTAGGTGGCGCCAGTTACACCACCACATTTAAAACTGCTTCCTCAACCGGTACTGATAGTGTTATCGTTGCTAATTATAAAACAACAGGTTATGTGTTTGGCGAAGAAGAAGTAGAAACGTCACAAGGTATGTTAAAATGTGTGGTGATTGACAGCAAACAAAATCACTCTGTTACGGGGAAGCATTATTTATATCCTGTGCCGCTTTCCCAGATCGCATTAAATTCAAAATTGCTTCAAAACCCGGGATATTGATTATATCTCAAAATTGAACGTAAATAATTCATTTCTCCTAAAGATTTTTTATGAAAAATAAATTTTTAAATATAGTCTGTGGTCTGATCTCAATAGCCATCATCGGTATCAGTTGTGAAAAAGACCCGCAATACAGGGAGTTTAACTATCCTGCACCAGTGCCATCTGGTTTGAGCCCAGCCAGTGGGTATCCTATGATCAATGTTACAATTACCGGCACCAATCTCGACACGTTGAATGGGGCTGTAAAAGTTTGGTTTGGCGGAATACAGGCAACCAATATAGTAAGCTCTAATGGTAATCAAATAGTAGTGCAGGTGCCATCTAATGCTGTATCTGGAAAAGTTAGCCTGCAGGTATGGACACATAAAGTGGATTCTATCGGAACATACACTGTAATGGCTCCACCGGTGATTAATTCCGTTGCTTCACAAAATGCAAAAAAGAATGTCGCATTTCCTGGAGATACCATATTAATAAAAGGTATTCGTTTTGGAACAGATGTTTCTAAGGCGGCAATAAAATTTAATCAAACGCTTGCTACTGACATTCCTTTTTTTAATGATACACTAATCAAGGTTATTGCGCCAAGCGGGTTTTCTTCTGGTAATGTCACTTTTACAATGGGAGGCTTAACACTTATTGCAACACCTCCAATAATTAATCCTGATGCACCCGGTAACATTACACCCTACTTTTTGAACAATACCGGCGATACAACAAAGGGTGGAGGGTTTACCTATACTGGTTCATTAGTTTCCAACAGATGGGGAACCCTGGCTGCGCCATGGGTTACCAATGCTGCGGCAAAAAACAAAAGTGGAGTTGGCGGGTATACAAAAGATGGTTCTGGATCTCTTTGTTGGGAAACCTGGGGTAATACGCCTGTAGCAGATGGTATTGTTTATCAACCAACCTCAATGGCGTTGCCTGCCGGTAGTTATACATTTTCCTTTAACTATTATGCTGAAGTACAAACAAACAGCACTGTTTATGGCGTGGTTGCTGCCGGAGGAAATGGTATTCCTGTGTTGGCTGATCTTGGTACTGCGTTAGCATCGGCTAAATGTTTTAATGGAACAGCTATTGGTGCCACAGCACCCAATAAAACAGAAACTATCAGTATTCCATTTACACTGCCAACATCGCAGGTTGTGTCCATAGGTTTTTTAGGCAATCTGGCCGGGGCTGCAACTCAAGGTGCTTATTTTAAAGTGGCCTGGATAAAATTGGTGAAGCATTAAACAATAGGGTTAAAGCAGGGGTAATTAAAACCCCTGCTTATTTCCTCATTTATAGGATAGGCTGGTTGAATCATTTTTTTATTTGGCTGCAATACTGTTGCTCTCCTCGAAAGATACCCAATCATTCTTGTTGAATCAATTAGCTGGTGACTCTCAAAATTTACCTGCTAAACCTTTTATTTAGTAATGATTCATCAATAAATGATACCAATATTTCTTAAGCTTAAAATAAGCAAAATGAAACGTATTACTTTTCTGATGTTCATTCCGCTTTTGTGTTTTTTTGCATTAACATCATGTAAAAAAGGCAAATCAGATAATGGAAATGGTGGCAATACAGAGCCAGTTGTTACTGTTAAGTATATTGATACATTAGCGCCAACTGTACCAATGGTTCATAAAGGAGGGCTGCATTCCGATGAAGATTTTATCCGGATGAAAACGAAGATTGCTGCCAACGCTGAACCATGGATTTCCGGCTGGAATAAATTAATTGCCAATTACCATGCTCAACTGACTTACAATCCTAACCCGGTTGAAAAACTCATACGGGGAGGCAACTCGGCCGAAGAGCCGTCTCCCGATAACTACAGCCGTGCCATGAACGATGTTGCTGCAGCTTATCAGCTTACGATCAGATGGAAAATAACAGGTGATACTGCCTATGCAGATAAAGCTGTTCAGATACTTAATGCATGGGCATCTGTGTGTAAACAAATCAGTGGTAACTCAAACACGGCTTTGGCCGCAGGAATATATGGTTACCAGTTTGCAATGGCAGGCGAACTGTTGCGTAATTACCCTGGCTGGAAAACAGAAGACTTTACCAAATACCAGGACTGGATGTTAAAAGTGTTTTATTCAGTTAACAATAGTTTTCTCACCACGCACTGGGGAACATGTTATTCTCATTATTGGGCTAACTGGGATTTGTGCAACGTTGCTTCTGTAATGGCCATAGGCATTCTCACAGATAAGCGTACTCTTTATAATCAAGCTGTACATTATTTCCAAAAAGGTTTTGGCAATGGTAATATTTTGAAAGCCATCAATTATATCCATCCGGATGGATTGGCACAATTGCAGGAAAGCGGTCGGGATCAAGGGCATGCTACATTGTGTATAGCCTTAATGGGAACGATCTGCGAAATAGCCTGGAAACAGGGAGATGATTTTTATGGCTTCGACAATAATCGTCTTTTAAAGGGGTGTGAGTACATAGCTAAATACAATGTAGCTATGTTGGCGGTGCCCTTTAAAGAATATCTCAGATACTATCAGGACCCTTGGGGAGGCTGTAATAATGCTGAAAAACACACTGAGGTTAGCAGTGCCGGCCGTGGAAATGATCGGCCCATGTGGGAATTGGTTTATAACCATTATGTGAAGCGAAAAGGACTTACTGCCACTTACTCGGAAATGGCCTCTAAAAAGGTTCGACCCGAAGGCGGTGGTGGTGATTATGGCCCCAACAGTGGAGGTTTTGATCAGTTGGGGTTTGGTACGTTGCTGTATAGTTTAGATTAAAAAATATGAGTTAGCAAACAATCATAATCAATCACGGAAGAGGTTTCCACCTTTTCCTGT